>NZ_JALCZB010000042.1:0-38919 GCF_022690745.1 Anaeromyxobacter sp. SG64
GATCCGGCGCGCCGAGGCGCCCGCGCCCCGCCCCCGCGGCGGTGGCCGGGCGCGCGCGTCCCGCTCCGCCGCGCCCGGCGGGAGGGTCACCTGCGAGCTCGAGCTCTCCGACGAGGAGGGACACCTCCTCGCCTACGAGGGGGGGCGGCCGGATCTGGGATCGCTGCTCGTCCCGGGCCGCCTCACGCTGCGCGGCGCCGACGGGACGCCGCTCGCCCTCGTCCCCGGGATCCCGTTCCTCGCGCTGCGCGACCTCGGGGCGGGCGTGGATCGCCTCCTCGCCGCGTTCCGCCGCGGCGAGCCCCGGTGCGAGATCGCCCTCGCGCGGCCGGGCCGCGGCGGCGTGACGACGCTCGTGCTGGATCTCCGGGAGGGCCAGCTCCTGCGCCCGGAGGGTCCCGCACCTTGCCCGCCGCTCGAGCTCGCCCGGGCGCTCGCCGAGGCCGCCGTGGAGCTCGGGCACCTCGCGCGCGCCCGAAACCCGCGGCAGGCGGAGAACGCGCACCTCGCGGATCTGGAGAGCGCAGCCGCGGAGCGGCTCGCTCACATCGAGGAGCTGGTCGAGGGCGATCGCCCGGCCGAGGCGAGCCCCGGCGCGGACCGGGTCCGCGCGCCGAGCGCGCGCGCGACGTCGCAGCGGCCGCTCGGGCCGGGCCAGCTGCGCCGCCTCGCGTTCCGGCGCGTCTTCCAGCTCGACGCCGGCGCCCCCGCCGGCCCCGGCCTGTACGTGCGCGGTGGCGTGGCGATCGCGGCGGGCGCGGCGGCGGTCGCCGCGGTCGAGCGGAGCACCGGCCGCGTCCTCTGGCGCGCCCCGGGCGCCGCCCACGCCGCGGCGCTGCCCGGGACGCTGCTCGTCTCGCGCGGCGGCGCGCTCGAGGCGCTCGCGCTCCGCACCGGCCGCCCGCTCTGGACGGAGCCCCTGCCCGGTCCCTCCGCGTTCACCGCGCTCTCCTTCGCGCACGGGCCGTTCCTCGTGGTCGGAGGTGGAGCGCTCACCGCGCTCGACCCCGCCACCGGACGGATCCTGTGGCGGCTCCTGCCGCCGGGCGCCGGACGGCTCTTCGCGGCGGCGTTCGGCGGCATCGTCGCGGTGGGAGCGGACACCGGGTTCGTCTACGGCGTGGACGGGACCGGACGCGTCGTGTGGCGCGTGCGGGGCCCCGGCCCGGTGGTGCGGCCCCCCGCGGCGCTCGCGGGGCTCGCGCTCGTCCTGTGCGCCGCCGACTCGGGCGTCGGCGCCGTCGCCCTCGCGCTCGATCCCGCGGGAGGCGCCCGACGCTGGGAGGCGCGCCTCGAGCTCGTCCCCTCCGGCCCGCCCATCGCGTGGGGGCGACGGCTCGCGATCGCGGGCGCGCTCGCGGGCGATCCCATCGTCGCGACGCTGGACGAGGGCGGGGCCCCGGCCTGGACGGTGGTGGCGCCGCTCGCCGGCCCTCCCACCATCGCGGCCGCGGGCGCGCTCCTCGTCGCGCGCGATCCCGCGGGAGGGGTCGTCGCCCTCGGGCGCGAAGGCACCGTGCGCTGGAGCCGTCCCCCGCCGGCCGGGGCGCCGGCGCCCTCGGGCGCCGTGCCGCCCGCGATCGCCCGGGGCACCGTCCTCGTCGCGGCGGACGGCGTCACCGCGCTCGACGCGCGCACGGGCGAGATCGTCGGCGCCATCCCGGGCGTCGCGCCCGCGCGCCTGGCGGTGGACGCCACGCTCGGGCTCGCGCTGATGGACGCGGACGGCCTCGCGACCGGCTACCGCGTCGCGACGCATCTCAGCCTGGTGGCGTGACGCTGCGGCGGGGCCGCTGGCCCGGGGCGGGGGCGCAGCCCCCCGCTACACACCGATGAACAGCCGCTTGCCGAAGTTGAGCGCGAGATCGGCGTCGAAGATCTTCTGGGCCGCCGACTCGACGTCGTACGGGACGCGGTGGAACTCGACCACCCGCTCGTCCGAGTCGTACAGCACGAACGACGCGCGGTTGTCGCAGTCGCGCGGCTGCCCGACCGAGCCGACGCTGATCACGTACTTGTAGCCGCGGCGGAGCCCGAAGCGCGGCGCCACGACCTCGGTCACGTCGCCCGCCGCGTTGAGCGCGAACGCCTTGCAGAGGTGCGAGTGCCCGAGGAAGTTCACGTCCGCCAGCGCGTCGAGGTGAGGCAAGAGCTCCCGCGCCTGCTCGATCGCGAAGACGTACTCGTACGCCTCGGGATCCACCGGGCTCGCGTGCGTGAACTGGGCGCTCTCGATCCGATGCGCGTACGGCAGGCCGCGCAGCCACTCGAGGTGATCGGGGTCGATCCGCGACGCGGTCCAGTCGAGCGCGTGTCGCGCCGCGTCGTAGTAGAAGCTGTAGTCCATCCGTCCGGCGACCGCGGCGTCGTGGTTGCCGAGCAGGGTCACCGCCGCGCGCTTCCGGACGAGCGCGCAGCACTCGTTGACGCTCGCCCCGTAGCCGACGACGTCCCCGAGGCAGATGATCGTGTCCGGCCGGAGCCTCTCGAGTGCCCCGAGCGTCTCGGTGAGCGCCTCGAGGTTCGAGTGGATGTCGGACAGGATGCCGATGCGCATGCGCGGGCGCGCCCCCCCGGACGCGTCGGGATGGTAGCCGCCGCGGCGAAGCGGCGTCAACCCAGGGACGCGCCGCCGAACAGGTCCAGCTCGAGGTCGTCGAAGTGAGCGAGGCGGCGCGCCTCCGCGTAGCGGGACAGGATCTCCGCCGGCTCGAGGGAGCGCAGCCGGTCGAGCGAGAACCGCTCGACCGTGAAGCTCGCGAGCACGCTCCCGAGCACGATCGCCCGCCGCATCGCGGCGTGATCCAGGCCGCCGTTCCGGGCGAGGTAGCCCATGAACCCGCCCGCGAAGCTGTCGCCCGCGCCGGTCGGATCGAACACGGAGGCGAGCGGGACCGCGCAGGCCGCGAAGACCTCCTCGCCCGAGAAGAAGAGCGCCCCGTACTCGCCGCGCTTCACGACGACGGCCTTCGGCCCGAACGAGAGGATCCGCCGCGCCGCCTTCACGACGTTGTGCTCCTCGGCGAGCTGGCGCGCCTCCGCGTCGTTCACGAACAGCAGGTCGACCCGGCGGAGCGTCTCGAGCAGGCTCTGGCGCTTCGAGGAGATCCAGAAGTTCATCGTGTCGCACGCCACGAACCGCGGGCCCCGGACCTGGTCGAGGACCGCGCGCTGCAGATCGGGGTCGATGTTCCCGAGGAACACGAACTCCGAGTCGCGGTAGTGCTCCGGCAGCTCGGGCCGGAACTCGGCGAACACGTTCAGCTGGGTGTCGAGCGTGTGCGCCGTGTTGAGGTCGAACTCGTACCGTCCCTTCCAGCGGAAGGTCCGCCCCGGCCGGCGCACGAGCCCGCCGAGGTCGATCCCGCGGGAGGCGAGGAACCGGACGTGCTCGTCCGGGAAGTCCTCCCCGACGACCGCGACCACCCGCGTCGGGCCGAAGAAGCTCGCGCACGTCGCGAAGTACGAGGCCGAGCCTCCGAGCACCTCCTCGCGGGCGCCGAACGGCGTCTCCAGGGAGTCGAGGGCGACCGAGCCGACGGCGAGCAGCGCCATGTCCACGCGACCTTTCCGCCGGCTGAGCCGGCCGGCCGCCTGATTAGCCCGCCACGGGCAGGCGGGTCAACGCCTGCGCGCGGCGCGGATCGCCGGGCCCGCCCTCCGCGGCGAGCTGTCCGCAGGCGGCGGAGATGTCGCGGCCGCGGTTCTTGCGCACGACGGCGGTCAGGTTCCGCGCGGCGAGCGCCTCCTGGAACGCGACGACGCGCTCGGGCGCGGGGGCGTGGAACGGCAGCCCGGGGTTCGCGTTGTAGGGGATGAGGTTCACCTTCGTCGGGATCCCGCGCACGAGGCCGACGAGCCGCGCCGCGTCCTCGAGCGAGTCGTTCACCCCGCCGAGGAGCACGTACTCGAACGTGATCCGGCGCCCGTTCCGGACCGGGAAGCTGCGGCACGCGTCGAGCAGCTGGGCGAGCGGGTAGCGCCGGTTGATCGGCATGATCGCGTCGCGCTGCGCGTCGGTCGTCGCGTTGAGGGAGACGGCGAGCTTCACCGGCGTCTCCTCGCCGAGCCTCCGCATCACCGGCACGAGGCCGCTCGTCGAGACCGTCACGTGGCGGTGCGAGAAGTTCGGGCCGTCCTCGGCGAGGAGGAGGTCGAGGGCGATCTTGAGGCTGCGGTAGTTCGCGAGCGGCTCGCCCATCCCCATGAACACGAGGTTCGTGAGGGGCCGCGGGCCCTCCCCCTCCCCGAGCTCGACGATGCGCCGGTTCGCCCGATGGACCTGGTCCACGATCTCGCCGGGCGTGAGGTTCCGCGCGAGGCCCATCGTGCCGGTGAGGCAGAAGGTGCAGCCGACCGCGCAGCCCGCCTGCGAGGAGACGCAGAGCGTCCGGCGATCCGGCTCCGGCAGGTACACGGACTCGATGAGCTTCCCGTCGTGGGTGCGCCAGGTCCACTTGATGGTCCCGTCGACCGAGCGCTGCTCGGTCGCCCGCTCGAGCGTCGTGAGCGTCGTGCGCTCGGAGAGCGCCGCGCGGAGCGCGCGCGGCACGTCCGAGAGCTCGTCGAGCGAGGCCGCGCCCTTCTGCTGCAGCCAGCGGAAGAGCTGGCGCGCCCGGAACGGACGCTCCCCGAGCGACGCCACGAGGGCGGTCAGGTGGTCGAGGGGCAACGATCGGAGGTCGGGCCGGGCCTCCGGCCGTTCGGGGTCGAGCAACGCGGTCATCGGGCCTCTCTTCTAAGCGCCGCTGGCCGCGTGCGCCGCGGGCTCCGTCGGCGCCTCGGGAGCCGCCGCGCGCCGGGCGATCTCGACGCGCGTCACGCGCCGCTCGTCGCCCGCCCGGACCGTGAAGGTGAGCCCGTCCCAGGCGACGATCGCGCCCACCGCGGGGACGCGCCCGGCCGTGGCGGTCACGAACCCGCCCAGCGTCTCGTAGTCCCCCTCCTCCGGGAAGCGCACCTCCGGCGGGCGCTCCTCCCCCGCGGCGGTGGCGGCCTCCTCGAGCCGCTCGTTCAGGTAGGCCTCGAGATCGTGCAGCGGGATCCCCGCCTCGGCGAGCCAGACGCCGGGCGCGATCGCCTTCACCGGCGCGGCCTCCACGTCGCCCTCGTCCTGGATCTCCCCCACGATCTCCTCGATGACGTCCTCGAGGGTGACGAGGCCGCTCGTCCCGCCGAACTCGTCCACCACGATCGCGAGGTGCGTGCGCCGGCGCTGCATCTCCTTGAGGAGCCGCGAGATCTTCATGCCCTCCGGCACGAAGAAGGCCGGCTTCACGCACCGCTCGAGCGAGATGGCGCGCGCCTGGCGGAGGTCCTGGATGATCTCGCGGACGAGGAGCACGCCGACGACGTTGTCGATCGAGCCCTCGTAGACGGGCATGCGGCTGTACGGGTTCTCGGTGACGATCCGGAAGAGCTCGTCCTGGGGCGCGTCCCGGTCGACCGCCACCATCCGGGTGCGCGGCACCATGATCTCCCGGGCGACGCGGTCGGCGAACTCGAGCACGCTGTTGAGGAGCTCCTCCTTCACCTCGTCGAGGACGCCCTCCCGCGTGCCCATTTCGATGAGGTACTCGATCTCCTCGCTCGTGACGCCCGGGCCGGTGGCTCCCTGCGCTCCGCCGAACAGGCGGAACAGCCCGCTCGTCGCCCGCGTGACGGCCGACGAGAGGGGCCACATGAGCCACGCGAGCGCCTTCACGAACGGGATGAGGGCGAGCGACACCTTGATCGGGTGCCGCTTCGCGAGGGTCTTCGGGATGATCTCGCCGAAGAACAGGATGACGATCGTGGCCACGGCCGTCGCCCCGGTGACGCCCGTGGCGTCGTTCCAGCCGGCGCGCGCGGCGAGCGTCGCGCCGATGGCGGCGGCGAGCGCGCCCGCGCCGATGTTCACGAGGGTGTTGCCGATGAGGAGCGTCGAGAGGATGCGCTCGGGGTGCGCGATCCAGACGCCGAGCATCCGGGCGCGCCGACCACCCGCGTCGCGGAGCTGCCGCGCGCGCGCGTCACCGAGCGCCGTCAGCGCCGTCTCGGTGCCGGAGCAGAACGCGGACGCGACGAGGAAGAAGATCCCGAGCAGCCACTTCCATGTCGGCACCGCATCCAAGCCCGCGTGCTCCTTTTGCCCTGAGAGACAGAGACGAGACCCGTCCGGGGGGGACGGGTTGAACTGATTGTAACCGGAAACGGCAATCGGGCCGGCACCCGATCGGGTACCGGCCCGACTAAACCTAACAACATCCGAACGTTAGACCTTCTTCCACGCGTACGAATGGATCGCGATCTCGGGGAAGAAGTAGCTCACCTCGACCTTCGCGTTCTCCGGGCTGTCCGACCCGTGGACGGTGTTCTTCTCGATGTCCGTGGCGAAGTCCTTGCGGATCGTGCCCGCCGCCGCCTTCGCCGGATCCGTCGCGCCCATGATCTCGCGGTTCTTCGCGACCGCGCCCTCGCCCTCGAGGACCATGAGGACGACGGGGCCGCTCGTCATGAACTTCACGAGATCGTTGAAGAAGGGACGCGCCTTGTGGACCGCGTAGAACCCCTCCGCCTCGCTGCGGGAGAGGTGCGCCAGCTTCATCGCCACGGGCTTCAGGCCGGACTTCTCGAACCGGGCGATGACCTGGCCGATGACGCCCTTCTCGACGCCGTCGGGCTTGATGATGGAGAGGGTGCGCTCGATCGCCATGTTGCGTTGCTCCTCGTGCTTCGATGGGTGATCGCGGGCGCGCCCTAGTCGCGCACCCGCTTCGCCGCCTTCCGGGCGGACTTGCCGCCGCGCTGGGAGGGGGCCGCGTTGCGGGACGCCGCCCCCTTGCGCGCCGGCGCCTGGGAGGACGCGCGCTTGCCCGCGGCGGCGGGCCGGTGCCGGCTCCGACGCTCGAGGGCCTCCTTCATCGCGCGGCCGAGCAGGTGCGGTCCTTCTACCACGTTGATCCCCGCCTCGCGCATCGCCGCGATCTTCGCCTCGGCGGTGCCGCTCCCGCCGGAGACGACGGCGCCGGCGTGGCCCATGCGCTTGCCGGGGGGGGCGGTGCGGCCGGCGATGAAGCCGACGACTGGCTTGGTCATGTGATCGCGCACGAACGCGGCCCCGCGCTCCTCCTCCGTGCCGCCGATCTCGCCGATCATGATCACCGCCTCGGTCTCCCCGTCCGCCTCGAACTCGCGCAGCACGTCGACGAAGTCGGTGCCGTGCACCGGGTCGCCGCCGATGCCGACCGCCGAGGACTGGCCGAGACCGAGGTCGGTGAGCTGCTTCACCGCCTCGTAGGTGAGCGTGCCGGAGCGCGAGACCACCCCGATCCGCCCGGGCCGGTGGATGTGTCCGGGCATGATGCCGATCTTGCACTGGCCCGGCGTGATGAGGCCCGGGCAGTTCGGCCCGACGAGGCGCGTCTGCGGGCGATCCGCGAGGTACCGCCGCACCCGGATCATGTCCAGGACCGGGATGCCCTCGGTGATCGCGATGACGAGCGGGATGCCCGCCTCCGACGACTCGATGACCGCGTCGGCCGCGAACGGCGGCGGCACGAAGATGACCGCCGCGTTGGCGCCGGTCTCCTGCACGGCCTCGTCGACGGTGTGGAAGATGGGGACCGTCCCCTGGAACTTGGTGCCGCCGCGGTTCGGCGTCACGCCGGCCACGACCCGCGTCCCGTAGTCGAGCATCTGCTCGGTGTGGAAGCTCCCGGCCGAGCCGGTGATGCCCTGCACCAGCACCCGGGTGTCTCGATCGACGTAGATGCTCACGCGCCCTCCGCGCCTTCGACCCGTATCGTTCGACTCGCCCCGCTACGCCGCCGCCGCCTGGACGACCTTGCGCGCGGCGTCGCCGAGATCGTCGGCGGGGATGATGTCGAGCTCGCTCTGGGCGAGGATCTCCTTGCCCAGCGCCACGTTCGTGCCCTCGAGCCGCACGACGAGCGGGATCGAGATGCCCACCTGCTTCGCCGCGGCCAGGATGCCGTTCGCGATGACGTCGCACTTCATGATGCCGCCGAAGATGTTGACGAGCACCGCCTTCACCTGCGGATCCGACAGGATGATCTTGAACGCGGCGGTGACCTTGTCCTCGTCGGCGCCGCCGCCGACGTCGAGGAAGTTCGCGGGCCGTCCGCCGGAGAGCTTGATGACGTCCATGGTGGCCATCGCGAGGCCGGCGCCGTTCACCATGCAGCCGATGTCGCCGTCGAGCGCGATGTACTGCAGGTCGTACTCCTTCGCCTGCGTCTCCTTGGGATCCTCCTCGTCGGGATCGCGCATCGCGGCGATGTCGGCGTGCCGGTAGAGCGCGTTGTCGTCGAAGTTCATCTTGGCGTCGAGCGCGAGCACCTCGCCCCCGACGGTGACGACGAGCGGGTTGATCTCGGCGAGCGACGCGTCCGTCGCGACGTAGGCGTTGTAGAGCCCCGTCGCGAAGCGCACGAACTGGCCGACCGAGTCGCCCGTCAGGCCGAGCCCGAAGGCGAGCCGGCGGGCCTGGAACGCCATGAGCCCGGTCAGCGGGTCCACCCACTCTCGGAGGATCTTCTCCGGGTGCTTCGCCGCCACCTCCTCGATGTCCACCCCGCCCTCGGTGGAGGCCATCACCGCGAGCCGGCCCACCTCGCGATCGAGGGTCATCCCGAGGTAGAGCTCCCGCGCGATCCGGCAGCCCTCCTCGATGTAGACCTTGCGGACCTCCTGCCCCTCCGGACCGGTCTGCGGGGTCTTCAGCATCATGCCGAGCATCGCCTCGGCGTGCTGCCGCGACTCCTCCGGAGAGCGCGCCAGGCGGACGCCGCCGCCCTTGCCCCGGCCTCCGGCGTGGATCTGCGCCTTCACGGCGCAGATGCCGCCGCCGAGCTGCCGTGCGGCGCCCTCGGCCTCGAGCGGCGTGACCGCGAGGTAGCCTCGGGGGACCGCGACCCCGAACTTCCTCAGGATGTCCTTCGCCTGGTATTCGTGGATCTTCACGGCGGGTTACTCCCTCGCCTCCGCGCGCGTCCGCCCTCGTTCGCCCGGCGTGCGCGCTCGGCACGTCCCGGCGCCGGAGGGCGTGAGCGGGATCGATTTGGGGCACTCCTCTACACAGATCCGGCGCTTCCCGCAGTGCTGGATTCCACCCCGGGCCCATCAGGGCCTGAGGACGCTCCCGCGCCTGCGGCGAGCCACCGCGCGGCGCGCGCTCGCCGGCGGCCACGGGTCGAGACCGCACCCGCGCGTGGCGCGCGGCGCGGGGACTTGGGAGGTGGGGGCGGCGCGGGCAGCGCCGGCCCCTCGGGACGCCCACCCGACGCTACAGCTTGGTCTCGGCGACCGACTTCTTCACGCTCTCGACGGACTTCGCGAGCATCCCCTTCTCCTCGTCGGAGAGGTCGAGCTCGACGACCCGCTCGACGCCCTTCGCGCCGATGACGACCGGCACGCCGAGGAACAGGTCCTTCACGCCGTACTGGCCCTCGAGGTAGGCGGAGCACGGGAGCACGCGCTTCTGGTCGCGCAGATACGCCTCCGCCATCGTGACCGCGCTCGCCGCCGGCGCGTAGAACGCGGAGCCGGTGCCGAGCAGCGCGACGATCTCGCCGCCGCCCTTGCGCGTGCGCTCTACGATCGCGTCGAGCTTGGCCTTGTCGAGGATCTTCGTGAGCGGGGTGCCGTTCACGGAGCAGTAGCGCACGAGCGGGACCATGTCGTCGCCGTGGCCGCCGAGCACCACGCCCGTCACGTCCTGCGGCGCCACGCCCGCCGCCTCGCCCACGAAGTACTGGAAGCGCGCCGTGTCGAGCACGCCCGCCATGCCGACCACCTTCTTCTTGTCGAAGCCGGTGACCTTCTGCATCGCGTACACCATCGAGTCGAGCGGGTTCGTCACGACGATGACGAACGCGTTCGGCGCGTTCTGCTTGATGCCCTGCGCGACCTTCGTGATCGCGTCGAGGTTCACCTTGAGCAGATCGTCCCGGCTCATGCCGGGCTTGCGCGGCACGCCGGCCGTCACGATGCAGACGTCGGCGCCCTGGATGATCGAGTAGTCGCTCGTGCCGCCGCCCGTGACGTCGACGTCGAACTTGAGGACGCCCCGGGTCTGCTGGAGGTCGAGCGCCTTGCCCTTCGCGACGCCCTCCATGATGTCGACGAGGACGACGTCGCCGAGGTTCCGCTGGCCGCAGAGCAGCGCCATCGTGCCGCCGATCTGACCGGCTCCGATGAGAGCGATCTTCTTACGAGCCGCCATGAATCTTCTCCCTTCCTGCGAAGAGGTACGAGGAAGCTACATGTGCTTGATGATCTCGTCGCCGAACTCCGAGCACTTCACCTCGACCGTGTCCGCCACGCCCTCGGCCTTCATGAGGCGCGCGAAGTCGTAGGTCACGCGGTGCGCCGCGATGGCCCCGTCCATGCCCTTGATGATGAGCTCCGCGGCCTCGTTCCACCCGAGGTGACGGAACATCATCTCGCCGGAGAGGATCACCGAGCCCGGGTTCACCTTGTCGAGGTCGGCGTACTTCGGCGCGGTGCCGTGGGTCGCCTCGAAGATGGCGTGGCCGGTCATGTAGTTCACGTTGCCGCCGGGGGCGATGCCGATGCCGCCGACCTGCGCCGCGAGCGCGTCCGACAGGTAGTCGCCGTTCAGGTTGAGGGTCGCGACGACGTCGAACTCGTCCGGGCGCGTGAGCACCTGCTGCAGCGTGATGTCCGCGATGGCGTCCTTCACGAGGAGCTTGCCGCCCTGGAGCGCCGCCTTCTGCTCGGCGTTCGCGGCCTCCTCTCCCTTCGAGGCCTTGGTCCGCTCCCACTGCTCCCAGGTGTAGACCTTGTCGGCGAACTCGCGCTCGGCGAGCGCGTAGCCGTAGTTCCGGAACGCGCCCTCCGTGAACTTCATGATGTTGCCCTTGTGCACGAAGGTGACGCTCCTGCGCTTCAGGCGGAGCGCGTACTCGATCGCGGCGCGGACGAGCCGCTCCGTTCCCTCCTTCGAGACGGGCTTGATCCCGAGGCCGGTGCTGCCGGGGAAGCGGATCTTCTTGAACTCCTTCGGGAACTCCTTCTCGAGGAAGGCGAGGAGCTTCTTCGCCTGCTCCGAGCCGGCCTCCCACTCGATCCCGGCGTAGATGTCCTCCGTGTTCTCGCGGAAGATCACCATGTCGACCTTGTCCGGGCGCTTCACCGGCGAGGGCACGCCCTTGAACCAGCGGACGGGCCGGAGGCAGACGTAGAGGTCGAGGAGCTGGCGGAGCGCGACGTTGAGCGAGCGGATGCCGCCGCCGATCGGCGTGGTGAGCGGTCCCTTGATGCCGATGAGGTACTCGCGGAACGCCTCGATGGTCTCGTCGGGCAGCCAGTTGTTGAACTTCGTGAACGCCTTCTCGCCGGCGTAGACCTCGGTCCAGGCGATCTTGCGCTTGCCGCCGTATGCCTTCTCGACCGCCGCGTCGAGCACGCGCTGGCTGGCGCGCCAGATGTCACGGCCCGTGCCGTCGCCCTCGATGAACGGGATGATCGGCCGGTCGGGGACGTTCAGCTTCCCGTTCACCAGCGTGATCTTGGCTCCATCCCTCGGCACAACGGGCTTAGCGTCGGGCATACGGTGGACCTCGCGTGTGGGGAAAACGTGGAGCCGGGTCTTATCACCCAGCCCAGGGGGAGTAAAGGCGCGCCATCGGCAAACGCCCCGGAAAATCGGTGGCTTACAGACTTCAGGAGTCGACGATCCGTGCGCCCTGGAGGGGTCCCGAACGGGCCCGCGCGGCCACTCCCGCGAAATTACTGCGCGTCGCGCAGGAGGCCTCCAGGGCGGTCCACGCGCGGGCGCTGCAGAGCGCGGCGAGCTCGATCTCGCGCTCCCGCCCGAACGAGGTCCGCGCGTGGAGCGGGGCGTAACCCGGGTGGGCCATGAGCTCCGTCGTGCCCTCGCCGAGGCTCGCGAGCGCGGCGACGAGCGCCTCCTCCGTCCAGGCGGGCCGGAGCGCGGCGTCCCCGAGGAATCGATCGGGAGTGACGACGCCGCGGGCGCGCAGGGCGTCGCGCATCCGTTCGTCGATGGCCCGCACCGGCAGGCCGCGCTCCCGCGCCAGGTCGGCGAATGCGTCGAGGACCGCGGGCGCCGCGTGCGCGTGCTTGTGGCTGTCGAGGTGCGTCGGCTCGGCCCCGCGGAGCTCCACGAACCGCGCGAGCTGCGCGCGGAGCGCCTCCTCCGCGGCGCCGCGCGACATGCCCGGATCCAGGACGGCGTGGAGGCCCACCCCCAGGGTGGCCGGGGCCGCCGCGAGCGCCGCGCGCGCGAACGGCGTGTCCACCATGGCCGTGGCGCTCGTGACGAGGCCGCGCGCGTGCGCCTCGAAGATGCCCCGGTCGATCTCGGGGTCGTACCCGAGGTCGTCGGCGTTGACGACGAGGAGCTTCAAGCTCCGGAAGCGTCGCCCCCGCGGGCGCGCCGGTCAAGCACGCAAGAGCGTGTCGGAACCCGCTCGCCGCGACGGGGCGAGCGCGAGCGCGGTCCCATTCGCGGGAGGGCCCCGCGCGAAGCGCGGGAGGGGCGAAGCCCCTCCGGCGGGGAACGGTCGCGAACCCGCGAAGCGGGCGCGACCACGGGCCCCGCCGAGCAGGGGTGGGGCCCCGACGACGGCGGTCAGCCGTCGGCGGGGCGGGGACGCAGTCCCCGCAAAATCAATGCAGCGCCGCCCCGTCGACGGTCACTGGCGCGCGCGCCGAGGGCGGCTCGCGCGGCAGGTCCACGACGAACGTCGCCCCCGAGCCGGGCACGCTCTCGACGCGGATCTCCCCGCCGTGCGCCTCGACGATCTGGCGCGCGACGTAGAGACCGAGGCCGAGCCCCCCGAAGTTTGCGATGGGGACGGCGCGCTCGAACCGCTCGAACACGCGCGCGTGGTGCTCGGGCGCGATCCCCATGCCCTGGTCGCTCACGCGCATGCGCGCGTGGGCCCCGCTGGCCTCGACGGTGAGCGTGATGGGCTTCCCCTCCCCGAACTTGGCCGCGTTCACGAGCAGGTGCGTGACCACCTGCTCGAGCCGCGTCCGGTCCCACCGTCCGACGACGGCGCCGAGCTCGAGGCGCAGCGTCGATCCCGATCGCGCCACCTCCTCGCGGAGGTGCTCCGCCACCTCGCGCGCGACGTCGGCGAGATCGAGCGGCTCGTAGCGCAGCTGGAGCCGCCCGAGGCGCATACGCGAGACGTCGAGGATCTCGTTCACGAGGATGGCGATGCGCCGCGTCTGACGCTCGAGCGCCTCGACGCGCGGCTCGAGCATGCGGGGGATGTCGGTCCCCGCGCGCGCGGTGAGCCGGTGGAGGAGCTGGAGCTGGAGCTGGAGCGCCGTGACCGGCGTGCGCAGCTCGTGCGACGCGACGGAGAGGAACTCGTCCCGCTCGCGGACCTCCTCCTGCGCCTTCTCCTGCGCGCGGCTCCACTGCCGCGCCCGCTCCTCGAGCAGCTTGCGCTCGCTGACGTCCCGCACGGCCGCGACGACGCAGCGCCGCCCGTCCACCTCGATGGGCGAGAGGCTGATCTCGGCGGCGAACTCCGCCCCGTCCCGCCGGAGGCCGGACAGGTCGAGGCCCAGCCCCATCGGCCTCCGCCGCGGCGCCGCGTGATACCCGCCGCGGTGGGCGCGGTGCATGGCCCGGAACCTCCCAGGCAGGAGGACCTCGATCGGCTGGCCCGAGAGCTCCGCGCGCGGCCAGCCGAACAGCCGCTCGGCCTCCGCGTTCACGTGCACGATCTCGCCGCCCTCGTCGGCGATGACCATCGCGTCCGGCACGGAGTCGAGCAGCGAGAAGTCCACCGCATTGAGGGTGTTGCCCCGGGCCGCCGGAAAGAAGTCCCGCCCGCCCGCCGTGCGGGCGCCCGCGGGGCCGGACGCCCAGGGGCGCGGTGGCGCGCGAAGAGGAGCGGACCCCACATTCGAGCGAGGCGCGCCGGCGCGCGCCGGGAGGAGCGACCGTCCGATGCCTGCCGCCGGGTCGATCTCGTTGCCCATCGCGATCTCCGCGGCGGCGGCGCTGGCGCTGCTCACCACCGCCGCGCCCAAGCCCGCGTCCGCGCCCGACGGGCGGGTCGAGCTCGAGCTCGCCGCGGCGTTGCCGATGCCGGAGGGACCCGCGGCGCTCGTCGTGCTGCGCGACCGAGCGAGCGGGACGGTGCTCCCGCTGCTCGTCCCGGACGGCGAGGCGCTGGGGGTGGGGGCGCGTCTGGGGCGGGCGCAGGAGAGCCTGCTGGGTCGCGCGCTCGACGCGCTCGGCGCGCGCGTCCGCGCGGTGGAGATCGACGCCGCCGAGGAGACCTCGACCGGCGCGCGGGTCCGGCTCGAGCAGGGGGGGCGCGAGGTGGAGGTCACCGCCCGCCCCTCGGAGTCGCTCGCCCTCGCGCTCGCCTCGCGGGTGCCGATCTTCACGAGCCGGCGGCTGCTCGCCAAGGCCGGGCTCACGCCCGAGGAGCTCCGGGAGTCTCACGCGGCGCTGACCGCGAAGGCGGGCGACGACCCGCTGCGGCTCTGATGGCGCCCGCCGCTTGCGCGGAGCCTCGGCGTGCCGCGGGGCCGGTGACGGCGCTCAGCCGGTCTTCGCCGGCGGGCGCGGCGTCGCCGCGTGCTGCTGCTCCGGCGAGAAGTCGTAGATCGACTCGAGCCGCACGTTCCGGTACCGCTCGAGCTTCATCGCCATCCGCGCCAGGCGCGCGAGGAAGGCGGGCACGTCCGCCGAGTTGCCCTTCCCGGCCGCCTTCTTGAGCCGCTTCACCTCGGCCAGGATGGGCTTGCGCGCCTCGCGCGGGTGGTAGAGGAACGCGCCGGAGAAGAGCAGGGTCCCGTCGTAGGGCAGGAGCCGCGCCTCGAGGAGGTCGCCCTTCTCGAGCCCGGCGGTGGTGCGCCGCTCGGTCACGTCGTAGTCACCACCCGTGAACACGTCGCGCACCCGGACCTTGCCCTCCGAGAGCTTGCGGACCTCGAACAGCCCGTGGAGCGTCTTCGAGAGCTCGTGGTAGGCGTTCGCGTCCTCCGCCGAGAGCGCCGCCCCCTCCGACTCCAGGAACCGCTCGAGCGTCGTGCCCGTGCCGCCGGACGGGCGGAAGTCGTAGAGGTAGAAGTCCAGCATCCCGTTCAGCCGGACCTCGTAGGTGCGGTCCTCGTCGTGCGGCTCGCCGTAGGCCTCGAAGTGCACGCGGCGCGCGGCGAGCAGCTCTTCCTTCCGCTCCTCCGCCGTCGCCCACGCGAGGAGCCGCTCCTGGAGCTCCCCGAGCCTCATCGCGAGCGCTCCATGAGCGCTGCGAAGCGGCCGAAGAGCTGCCGCGCGTCGTGGGGGCCGGGGGAGGCCTCGGGGTGGTACTGCACGCTGAACGCCGGCGCGTCGAGGATCTCGATGCCCTCGACCGTGCCGTCGTTGAGGTTCAGGTGCGTGACCCGGGCGCGCTTGCCGAGCGTCTTGTCGTCGACCGCGAACCCGTGGTTCTGGACCGTGATGTCCACCTTGCCGGTGGCGAGATCCTTCACGGGCTGGTTCGCGCCGCGGTGGCCGAACTTGAGCTTGTAGGTCTTCGCGCCGACGGAGAGGGCCAGGATCTGGTGGCCGAGGCAGATCCCGAAGATCGGCGTCTTCCCGAGCAGCCCCGCGACGGTCTCCTGCGCGCCCACGACCGCGGCGGGATCGCCGGGCCCGTTCGTGAGGAACACGCCGTCCGGCTTCAGCGCGAGCGCCTCCGCGGCGGTCGTGCGCGCCGGCACGACGGTGACGCGGCAGCCCTGCTCGGCGAGGAGCCGCAGCATCGCGCGCTTCAGGCCCCAGTCGTACGCGACCACGTGGAAGCGCGGCTCCGCCTGCGGCCGCTCCGAGTCCGACCACGCGTCGGCGCCGGTCTCGCTCCAGGAGTAGGGGCGATCGGTCGAGATGCGCGTCGCGAGGTCCTGCCCTTCCATCCCGGGCAGCGCCCGGGCGCGCTCGACCAGCGCCTTCGCGCTCCCGTCCGTCGCGATGACGCCCATCTGCGCGCCGGCGGTGCGCAGGTGCCGCGTGAGCCGGCGGGTGTCGATCCCCGCGATCCCGACGATGCCGTACCGGGCCAGGTAGGCCTCGAGGCTCCGCTCCGCGCGGAAGCTCGAGGGCTCCTCGGCGTAGTTCTTCACGATGAACCCGGTCGCGTGCGGGTGGACCGACTCGTCGTCGGGCCCGTTGACGCCGTAGTTCCCCTGCTCCGGGTACGTCATGCAGATCATCTGCCCGACGTACGAAGGGTCGGTCAGGATCTCCTGGTACCCGGTCATCGACGTGTTGAAGACGACCTCGCCGGTCGCCTCCCCGGCCGCGCCGAACGAGCGACCTTCGAACGTCGTGCCGTCCGCTAGCGCGAGGATGGCCCGCTTCATCTTTCCGTCCTGCCCTCCTCGTGGACGATCCGGCCGCCCACGATCGTCATCACACAACGCCCGGTGAGGCGGCTTCCCTTCCACGGGGTGTTCCGGCTCTTCGAGTACATCCGCGCGGGGTCGACCGTCCACTCCGCTACGGGGTCGAGGACCGCGACGTCCGCCGGCGCCCCGCCGGCGAGCGCCCCGCCCGCGAGGCCGAACGCGCGCGCGGGGCCGATGGTCAGCGCCTCCACGAGGCGCCGCTCCGGCAGCGCGCCCGCCCGGACGAGGGACAGGCAGACGGGGAAGGCCGTCTCGAGCCCGGTGATCCCGTTCAAGGCCGCGTCGAACTCGACGTCCTTCTCCACCGCCGAGTGCGGCGCGTGGTCGGTGGCGATGGCGTCGATCGTCCCGTCCGCGAGGCCCTCCCGGCACGCCCGCACGTCCTCGGCCGAGCGGAGCGGCGGGTTCATCTTGTAGTCGGTCGAGTAGCCGGACGCAGCGACGTCCTCGTCCGTGAGGGCGAGGTGGTGCGGCGTCACCTCCGCGGTCACGGCGAGCCCGCGCGCCTTGGCGGCGCGGACGGCGCGAACCGCGCCCTGGCTCGACACGTGCGCGATGTGCAACCGGCCGCCGGTCAGCTCCGCCAGGGCGATGTCCCGCAGGACCATCACGTCCTCCGCGGCGCCCGGGATGCCCTTCAGCCCGAGCCGGGTGGAGGCGGCCCCCTCGTGCATCACGCCCTTGCCCACGAGCTGCAGATCCTCCTCGTGGACCGTGAGCGGCAACCCGAAGGCCTTGGCGTACTCGAGCGCGCGGCGCATGAGCGCCGAGGAGAGGACCGGGCGGCCGTCGTCGGAGAGCGCGACGCAGCCGGCCGCGAGGAGCTCCCCGAACTCGGCGAGCTCCTCGCCGTTCGAGCCCTTCGAGATGGCGCCGACGGGATAGACGCGGGCGAGCCCCGCCGCGGCGGCGCGGGCGAGCACGAGCTCCGTCACCGACGCGTTGTCGTTCACGGGCTTCGTGTTCGGCATCGCGCAGACGGCGGTGAAGCCGCCCGCGACGGCGGCGCGCGCCCCGGTCGCGACGGTCTCCTTGTACTCCTGCCCCGGCTCGCGCAGGTGCACGTGCAGGTCGATGAAGCCCGGGGTGACCCACTTGCCGCGGGCGTCGAACACCCGGGCGTCGCGCGGACGCTCCAGGCGCTCCGCGACCTCCGCGATCTTCCCGTCGCGGACGACCACGGTGCGGACGCCGTCCGTGCCGCTCGCCGGGTCGATGACCCGACCACCCTCGATGAAGAGCACCTCAGCCATGTCGTCCCCGCTCACGCGCCGGTCCGGCCGCGCGCGTCACGCCTTCGCCTCGCCCGACTCGGCGGGGTTGCCGCCGGCGAGCAGGTACAGGATCGCCATCCGCACCGCCACCCCGTTCTGCACCTGATCGAGGATGACGCTCTGCGGCCCGTCCGCGACCTCGGGCGACAGCTCGACGCCGCGGTTGATCGGGCCGGGGTGGAGGATCACGCACTCCGGACGCAGCCACTCGGCCGCCTTCTTCGCGTTGAGCCCCCAGAGCTTCGAGTACTCGCGCGTGCCCGGGATGAGCGGGTCGCCGATGCGCTCGTGCTGGATGCGGAGCATCACCACCGCGTCCGCCCCCTCGATCGCCTCGCGGAGCCCGTAGTGCACCGTCGCGCCGAGGGCCTCGACGCCGGCGGGGATCATGGTGGGCGGCCCGCAGAGCCGCACCCGCGCGCCGAGCTTCGTCATGGCGTGGATGTCGGAGCGCGCGACCCGCGAGTGGCTGATGTCGCCCACGATGGCGACGGTCTTCCCCTCCAGCGTCCCGAGCTTCTCCCGCAGCGTGAAGCAGTCGAGGAGCCCCTGGCTCGGGTGCTCGTGCGCGCCGTCCCCCGCGGAGACGACCGCGCAGCCCACGTGCTCGGCGACGAGCTGGGGCGCGCCGCCCGCCGAGTGGCGGATGACGAGCACGTCCGGGCGCATCGCCTCGAGGTTCCGGGCGGTGTCGATGAGCGTCTCGCCCTTCGTCACGGAGGAGGACGAGGAGGTCCAGTTGAGCGCGTCGGCGGACAGGACCTTCGCGGCGATCTCGAAGGAGCTGCGCGTGCGGGTCGAGGCCTCGAAGAAGAGGTTCACGACCGACTTGCCCCGCAGGCTCGGCACCTTCTTGATGGGCCGCTGCAGGACCTCCTTCATGGAGACGGCGAGGTCGAGGACCTCGAGGATCTCCGCGCGCGAGTAGTCGGCGAGCGCGATGCAATGCTTGTGGCGACCGATCACGTCCCCCTCCTCTTCACGACGACGGCGTCCTCGGGGGCGCCGCCTTCGGTGAGCCGGACCTCGACGACGTCCTCGTCCGCGACCTGGAGGCGGACGCCGACGAAGTCGGCGGCGATGGGCAGCTCGCGCCCGCCGCGGTCGACGAGCACCGCGAGCCACACCCGGCGCGGGCGGCCGAAGTCCACGAGCTCGTCCAGCGCGGCGCGGACGGTCCGCCCGGTGTAGAGCACGTCGTCCACGAGCACGATGAGCTTGCCGGCGACCGGGAACCGGATGTCGGTCGGTCCGATGATGGGGGCCGCCCCTCGCTCCGAGAGGTCGTCGCGGTAGAGCGCGATGTCGAGCGTCCCGAGCGGCGGCTCCGCGCGGAGGCTCCGGGCGAGCTCGGCGCGAATCCGCTCCGCGAGGTGGACGCCCCCGCGGCGGATCCCGACGATGGCCACGTCGCGCGGCGCCGCGCCGGCGGCCCTCGCGCGCTCGGCGATCTCCTCGGCGAGCCGCTTCACGGCGCGCTGAAGCTCCTGTGCGTTCATCTCCACCTCCATCAGCGCTCCGGTCCCCAGTTCGGCCGGGAGAGGTCGCCGTCGACGTCGACCGTGAACACCCGCGTCCCCGTCCGATCGAGGAACGGGTACGTGACGGACCGCTCGTACTGGAAGGCGACGTGCAGCGTGGGCGGCGCCGCGTTCGCGTCGCGCTCCCAGGTCACGTCGGCGGGATCGACCACCACCGCCGGGACTCGGGCCGGGCCGCCGTAGGCGTCCACCCCGTCCACCTTCGCGAGCGTCTCGAGCTTGTGGACCATGTTCCGCACCAGCTCGGCGTCCCGCGGGTTCCGCACCGCCTGGTTGATGTACTCGTGGACGACCTGCTTCACCTCGTAGTGGACCACGTAGACCGGTCCCCACACCCAGAGCCAGTAGGCGCCGCCGCCGAGGCCGGCGAGGAGGACCAGGGTCACCCAGGAGACGGCGCCGCGCTCGGCGCGGCGGGGGCCCGAACGCGCGTCCCGAGGACGCGGCGCGCCGTGGGCGCGCGCGGGGTCGACGGGAGGGACGTGCATCGAGGTGGATCTTCTACCAGCTACTCGATGCGTTTGAAAAGGCGATCGAGCCGGGGCCCGCGGCCGTCGCCCCGGAGCCCTCCCCCGTCCCCCCAGCTCCAGAACACGACCGTCGCCCGCCCGGCGATGTGATCGAACGGCACCTGCCAGCCGCCCTCGCCCCGGCTGTCGGCCGAGCGATCTCGGTTGTCCCCCAGCACGAACACGTGGCCGGGCCGGACGATCTCGAACGGCCCTTCCCGCGCGGCGAGGCGCGCGCGCCGGCACTGGAGCACGTCGTAGGTCGCGACGCCCGCGGCCGCGCCCGTCTGCCAGCTCGCCTCCGCACCGGCGGCGTCCGCGGCGTCCGGCCGCGCCAGCTCGCCGCGCGCGAGCGCCTCGCGGTAGCGGCGGCAGGTGTCCGAGAAGAGCGCCCCGGTGGCGTCGCTCCGCTCCTCGTAGGGGAGCTCTCCATCGGGGGAGCGCGGCTGCGGCACGCCGTTCACGTAGAGGACCTGCTCCCGGAGCTCGATCACGTCGCCCGGAACGCCCGCCACGCGCTTCACGTAGTCCTTCGCCGGCTCGCGGGGGTTCTCGAACACGATGACGTCCCCGCGCCTGGGCACGCCGAGCTCCAGGAGTCGCAGGTGCGTGAAGGGGACCCGGATCGCGTAGGCGAGCTTCGAGACGAAGATGTGGTCCCCGACGAGGAGCGTCGGGACCATCGAGCCCGAGGGGATCCTGAAGGCCTCGACCACGAAGCCGCGCAGGAAGAGCGCGACGACCACCGCCACGAGCATCGACTCGGCGTACTCCCGCCAGAGCGGCCGCGCGCGCCGGGCGAGGTGCACCTCCCACAGCGCGTCGAGCGCGCGCAGGGCGGCCGAGAGCCGCGCGGGCTCGCCCTCCGCCGCGGCCGCGTCCACCTCGTCGGCGGCGGCGAGGATCTCCGCGCGGGCCGCCCCGAGCCTTCGGGCGTCGCGGGCCGCGAGCCGGCGGGCGTCGCGCGCGAAGCGGCGCGCGTCCTTGCGAGCCCGGGCGAGCCGGCGGGCGTCGCGATCCACGCCGGCGCTACTCCTCGACCTTCAGCACGGCGAGGAAGGCCTCCTGCGGGATCTCCACCGAGCCGACCTGCTTCATGCGCTTCTTGCCCTCCTTCTGGCGCTCGAGGAGCTTGCGCTTGCGGCTGATGTCGCCACCGTAGCACTTCGCGATGACGTCCTTGCGGAAGGCCTTCACCGTCTCGCGGGCGATGATCTTCGCCCCGATCGCCGCCTGGATGGCGACCTCGTACATCTGCTTCGGGATGACCTCGCGGAGCCGCTGGCAGAGCTCGCGGCCGCGGTGGTAGGCGCGCTCCCGGTGGACGATGACGCTGAGGGCGTCGACCGGCTCGCCGTTGATGAGGATGTCGAGCTTCACGAGGTCGGCCTCCTCGTAGCCCTTCAGCTCGTAGTCGAGGCTCGCGTACCCGCGCGACACGCTCTTCAGCTTGTCGAAGAAGTCGAAGACCACCTCGGCGAGCGGGATGTCGTAGGTGATCTGGACGCGCTTCGTGCCGACGTACTTGAGGTCGCGCTGCACCCCGCGCCGGTCCTGGCAGAGCTGCAGGATCGCGCCCACGTCGTCGGTGCGGGCGTGGATGTGGCAGGTGAGGTGCGGCTCCTCGAGCTTCGCGATCCGCTGGACCGGCGGGAGCTTCGCGGGGTTGTCGATCTCCAGCACCTCGCCCAGCGTGTCGGTCACGCGGTAGACGACCGAGGGCGCGGTGGTGATGAGGGCGAGGTTGTACTCGCGCTCGAGCCGCTCCTGGACGATCTCCATGTGCAGGAGCCCCAGGTAGCCGCAGCGGAAGCCGAACCCGAGCGCGGTCGAGGTCTCGGGCTCGAAGGTGAAGGCGGAGTCGTTGAGGCGCAGCTTCTCGAGCGCGTCGCGGAGCTGCTCGTAGTCCTTCGCCTCGATGGGGAAGACGCCGGAGAAGACCATCGGCTTCACGACCTTGAAGCCGGGGAACGGGTCCTCGGTGGGCCGGTCCGCCTCGGTGACGGTGTCGCCGACCTTGGCGTCCTGGACGTCCTTCACGTTGGCGACGACGATCCCCACCTCGCCCGCCGTGAGCTGCTGCACCGGCATCGCGAACGGCGCGAAGATGCCGAGCTCCTGGATCTCGAACCGCTTCTTGTTCGAGACGAGCTGGATCTTCTGCTTCGGCGCGAGCGTCCCCTCGAACACGCGGACCAGCATGACGACGCCGCGGTACGAGTCGTACCAGGAGTCGAAGATGATCGCCTTGAGCGGCGCCTCGGGATCGCCCTTCGGCGGCGGCACCTTGCGGACGATCTCCTCGAGGATCTCCCCGATGCCGATGCCCTCCTTGGCCGAGGCCGGCACCGCCTCCGAGGCGTCGAGGCCGATGACCTCCTCGATCTCGGCGCGCACGCCGGGGACGTCCGCGCTCGGCAGGTCGACCTTGTTGATGACCGGGATGATCTCGAGGTCGTGGTCGAGCGCCTGGTAGACGTTCGCGAGCGTCTGCGCCTCGACGCCCTGGGTGGCGTCGACGACGAGGATCGCGCCCTCGCACGCGGCGAGCGAGCGCGACACCTCGTAGGCGAAGTCCACGTGACCGGGGGTGTCGATGAGGTTCAGCTCGTAGTCCTTCCCGTCGCGGGCGCGGTAGCGCATGCGGACGGTCTGGGCCTTGATGGTGATCCCGCGCTCGCGCTCGAGCTCCATGTTGTCGAGGAACTGCGCCTGCGCGTGCCGCTCACTCACGGTCCCGGTGTGCTCGAGGAGGCGATCCGCGAGCGTGGACTTGCCGTGATCGATGTGGGCGATGATCGAGAAGTTGCGGATGTGCGCGTTCGACTGGGGCATGGAACGCGGGGCTTGTAACACGCGCGTTCCCCAGGGGCCACGCCGCCCTCCACGACCTGCCTCGCTCCGGCGGCCGCTTCGAGCGGCCGAGCCCCGCGGCAACGCGGCACGCTCGGATGGCAGGCCGACGTGATATCGGTCCGCCGCGCTCGGCATCACGCGCCTCGCGGAGGCGAGCCGAGGAGCCCTGGCGCGCGCGACCCGCGCCGCGTCCCGATGAACCCGGTCGCTTGCACCCCACCCTGGCTCACCCTTAAGAGGAGCCCCTGCAATACCCGTGGGTTGTGTTGATATACGTGTATGGCACCATATATTGTAGTCACGCGTTGACATCAGGCGGTCGGCTGGTAGAGTTAGCGGTCGGGAGTACGGCGGCGTCGCAAGGGCGAAGGGCGGAAATGCGGCGCTACGCGAGGGGAAATCCAAGACATCGCTGCCTCTGACAGAGGCGGCTGGTAGACCTTCGGCACACCACTGAGGGATGCCGCAGGCACGTTCGATCGGCCGGCCGCACGCGTGAACGCGTGTGCGCCGTAGGGGCAGGCGTTTGCCCGCGCTCACCGGGAGCGCGCGGGGCGGAGGACGAGGGACATGATGGAGCGCGAAGTCACGGGGCAGAGGCCGAGGGGCACGCGGTCGGCGAAGAAGAGCGCGCGGAAGGGGCTCGCGATCCCGCGCACCTTCACGACGAAGGGAGTGGATCCGGCGGAGGAGCTGGTCTGGGAGACGCGCACGGCCCAGATCAACGGCGAGGGCGGCGCCATCATCTTCGAGCAGCGGGACGTCGAGGTCCCGAAGAGCTGGTCGATGCTGGCGACGAACGTCGTCGCGTCGAAGTACTTCCGGGGTTCCATCGGCTCCCCTGCCCGGGAGCGGTCCGTGAGGCAGCTCGTCGGCCGGGTCGTCTCGACGATCGCCGCCTGGGGCCGCAAGGACGGCTACTTCGCCACGGAGGAGGACGCGGCCGCGTTCGAGGCCGAGCTCGCCCACCTCGTGTACCGGCAGAAGATGAGCTTCAACTCGCCGGTCTGGTTCAACGTCGGCGTGGAGGAGCACCCGCAGTGCTCCGCCTGCTTCATCAACTCCGTCGGCGACTCGATGGACTCCATCCTCCGGCTCGCCCACACCGAGGGGATGCTCTTCAAGTACGGCTCCGGCGCCGGCTCGAACCTGTCGAAGATCCGCTCCTCGAAGGAGCTCCTCTCGGGCGGCGGCGAGGCCTCCGGACCGGTCTCGTTCATGCGCGGCTTCGACGCCTTCGCCGGCGTCATCAAGTCGGGCGGCAAGACGCGGCGCGCCGCGAAGATGGTGATCCTCGACGCCGATCACCCGGACATCGGCGAGTTCATCGCCTGCAAGTCGGACGAGGAGAAGAAGGCCTGGGCCCTCATCGACGCCGGCTACGACGGCGGCTTCAACGTGAAGGGCGGCGCCTACGACTCGGTGTTCTTCCAGAACGCGAACCACTCGATCCGCGTCACCGACGCGTTCATGCGCGCCGTCCACGAGGACCGGCCCTGGGAGCTCACGGCCCGCACGGACGGCAAGGCCCTCGAGACCGTCCGCGCGCGGGACCTCATGAAGCAGGTGACCGAGGCGGCCTGGCTCTGCGGTGATCCGGGCATGCAGTTCGACACCACCATCAACGCCTGGCACACGTGCCCGGGCACGGACCGCATCAACGCGTCGAACCCGTGCTCCGAGTACATGTTCCTCGACGACTCGGCCTGCAACCTCGCGTCGCTGAACCTCATGCACTTCCGCGGGATCGACGGCGCGTTCGACGTCGAGTCCTTCAAGCGCGCGGTGGACCTCACCATCCTCGCGCAGGAGATCCTGGTCTCCAACGCGAAGTACCCGACCGAGCGGATCGGGCAGAACAGCGAGGCCTACCGGCCCCTCGGGCTCGGGTACGCGAACCTCGGCGCGCTGCTCATGGCGAGCGGCCTGCCGTACGACTCCGACGGCGGCCGCGCCTGCGCGGCGGCGATCACCGCGCTCATGACGGGCGAGGCGTACGCGATGAGCGCCCGCATCGCGGAGCGCATGGGGCCGTTCGCCGGGTACGAGAAGAACCGCGAGCCGTTCCTCGGGGTCGTCCGCAAGCACTCGAACCACGTGGACCGCATCGACCCGACCTTCGTCGAGCGCCCGCTGCTCGACGCGGCGCGGGACGCCTGGAGCGACGCGCTCCGGATCGGGACCCAGAGCGGCTACCGGAACGCGCAGGTCACCGTCCTCGCGCCTACCGGCACCATCGGGTTCATGATGGACTGCGACACCACGGGCATCGAGCCGGACATCGCGCTCGTGAAGTACAAGAAGCTCGTCGGCGGCGGCGTGCTCAAGATCGTCAACAACACCGTCCCGCTCGCGCTCCAGCGGCTCGGGTACTCGGCCGAGTCCATCGCCTCGGTCCTCCAGTTCATCGACGAGGTCGAGACGATCGAGGGCGCGCCCGAGCTCCGCGACGTGCACCTGCCGGTGTTCGACTGCGCGTTCAAGCCGCAGAACGGCACCCGCTCGATCCACTACATGGGCCACATCCGCATGATGGGCGCGGTCCAGCCGTTCCTCTCGGGGGCCATCTCGAAGACCGTCAACATGCCCACGAACGCGACGCCGGAGGACATCGAGACGGCGTACGTCGAGGCCTGGAAGCTCGGGCTCAAGGCCATCGCGGTCTACCGCGACGGCTGCAAGCGGAGCCAGCCGCTCAACACCGGCAAGGCCAAGGAGGAGAAGCGCGAGCCCACGGGCGAGCGGCTCGCGCGGCGGCGCCTCCCCGACGAGCGCCGCTCGATCACGCACAAGTTCTCGATCGGCGGGCACGAGGGGTACATGACCGTCGGCATGTACGACGACGGCGCGCCGGGCGAGGTCTTCATCACGATGGCGAAGGAGGGGTCGGTGGTCTCCGGCCTCATGGACTCCTTCGCGACCTCCATCTCCATGGCCCTCCAGTACGGCGTCCCGCTGCGGGTGCTCTGTGACAAGTTCAGCCACATGCGGTTCGAGCCGTCGGGCTTCACCGGCAACCCGGACATCCCGATCGCGAAGTCGATCTCCGACTACCTGTTCCGCTGGCTCGCGCTGAAGTTCCTCCCGAGCGAGGAGACCGCCTCCACCGAGACCGCCGCGAACGCGCTGCCGCCGGGCGCCGCTCCGGCCGCGCCCTCCGCTCGCGCGGCGCAGCAGACCGTCGACGCGAAGCCGCTCCCGGCGGCGACGCAGGCAAACGGCACGAACGGCATCCAGACCGCGTACAAGCGCGAGAGCGACGCACCGCCCTGCCCGACCTGCGGCTCGATCACGGTCCGGAACGGCGCCTGCTACAAGTGCGTGAACTGCGGGTCCACCACCGGCTGCAGCTAGCCTCCGCCCGACCTCCGCCGCGGATCGCGGCGGCCTGACATCACGCGCGCCGGGGCGGACCTTCCGCTCCGGCGCGCGCCGTTCTCGGCCCGCCCACGTCGGGGTTTCCGGTGCGGGCAGAGGTCGCGTTCTTGCTCGGGGTTCCTCGGGGTCGGGGTCGGGGTCGGGGTCGGGGTCGGGGTCGGGGTCGGGGTCGGGGTCGGGGTCGGGGTCGGATCGAGGTCGAGGTCGCGGGTCGCGGGTCGAGGTCGAGGGTCGAGCAACGGACCGCCGAGCGTCCCCTCCACCAGCCAGCGCCGGGTCCCTCCTCCCCTGCCCCGGTTTCACCCTCCGCGATGCGTTGCCTGGACGATCGGGACGCCGAACGTTCGTGGCGGAGGTCCCCCATGACCGCGCGTGCCGCCACCGCCCTCCTGCTCCTCCTCGCGGGGGGCTGCGGCTTCTCGCGGGGCGCGGTGCTCGCGCGCCGGGTCGAGCCCGGGCCGCCGCTGGAGGATCCCGGGTCGGAGGCGTACAGGCTGTGGCACGACGGCGCCGGCTGGCATCTGCGGGCGCGGTCCGACCTGCCCCGGCGATTCCACGGCGAGATCGCGGGCGCCGGCCGGGTGACCCCGCAAGGCGTGGCGCCGGACGCGGTGAGCGCGGGCGGCGGCCGCGTCCGCTTCTCGTTCCTGGCGGGAGACGAGGCCGGGTTCGACTTCGGGGGAGGCTGCGTGAACGTGGCGCTCTACATCGACGAAGATCCGCGTCCGCTCCGCGTGTTCATCGGCGCGTTCGGCGCCGCCCCGGGACGGGTGCCGTACCGGGTCTGCCCGTAGGGCTCCGGGCTGCGGCGCGCGGGGCAGGAGCCGGCGCGATCAGCGAAACTCGCGCGCGCGGTTCCCCACCTGCGGGGCGAGCGCGAGCGGCGCGACCGAGCTCACGCGCACGTTCACGACCTCCCCGCTCCGCTCCACCCGGCCGCGCGCGACGAGGAACGGCGCGCCGCGCACCACCGGCCGGAAGCGTTCGTAGACGTCGGGCATCACGACGAGGTTCGCGATCCCCGTCTCGTCCTCGAGGCTCAAGAACACGATCCCCGCGGCGGTCTGGGGTCGCTGCCGGACGATGACGAGCCCGGCGACCTCCACCGGGGCACGGTCCGGGAGGCGAGCGAGCTCGCGCGCGGTGCGCACGGTCGCGCTCGGGAGCGCGGCGCGGAGGACCGCCATCGGGTGGCCGCGCACCGAGACGCCGGTGGTCGTGAAGTCGGCGGAGACCTCCTCCTCGGCGCTCGCCTGCGGCAGCGCCGTGTCCGGCTCCGCCGGGGTCACGCCCGCGAACAGGTCGCCCCCGTCCGCCTCCATCGCGAGGCTCCGCCACACCGCGCTGCGCCGATCCGGCGCGAGCGGTCCCAGGACGTCCGCCTCCGCGAGCCGCACGAGCCAGGCGCGCGAGACGCCCGCGCGGCGCACGAGGTCTCCGAGGTCCGCGAACGGCCGCGCGCGCCGGGCCGCGACGATCGCGTCGCCCACGTCGCGCGGCAGCCCGCGCACGAGGTGGAGCCCGAGCCGGAGCGCAGGCGTGTCGCCGGGAGCCGCAGGCGCGCACCTCGCGCCCTCGAGCGCGCTCTCCCAGCCGCTGGCGCAGACGTCGATCCCCCGCACCTCGACCCCGTGCCGCTTCGCGTCCTCGATGAGCGTGTGCGGCGCGTAGAAGCCCATCGGCTGGCTGTTCAGGAGGGCGCAGGCGAAGGCGGCGGGGTGGTAGCGGCGGATCCAGGCGGACGCGTAGACGAGCAGCGCGAACGACGCGGAGTGCGACTCCGGGAAGCCGTACCCGGCGAACCCGAGCAGCTGGTGGAAGATGAGCTCCGCGTCCGCCGCGGAGATGCCGCGCTGCTCCATGCCCGCGAGGAGGCGTGCCCGCATCGCGGCGAGCTTCTCGTGCGAGCGCCGGTGCGTCATGAGGCGGCGCAGCTCGTCGGCCTCGCCGGGCGTGAACCCCGCCGCGACCACGGCGAGGCGCATGATCTGCTCCTGGAAGAGCGGCACGCCGAGGGTCTTCGCGAGGACGGGCTCGAGCGGCGGGTACGGATAGCGGACCTGCTCCTTGCCGTCGCGCCGGCGCAGGTACGGGTGGATCATCCCGCCCTGGATCGGGCCGGGGCGCACGATCCCGACCGAGATGACGAGGTCGTAGAAGTTCCGGGGCTTGAGCCGCGGGGCGAGCGACATCTGCGCGCGGGACTCGATCTGGAACACGCCGATCGAGTCCGCCTTGCAGAGCATGTCGTAGACGGCCGGGTCCTCGGAGGGGATGGTCGCGAGCGAGTCCGGGTGTGGCCACTGGCCTGCCGCGGCGCCCGCCTCGCGACGGTCAGGGGGACCGAGCGCCGGCGCCGGCCGATGGGCGGCGAGGAGCGCGAGCGCGCGAGAGAGCGCGGTGAGCATGCCGAGCCCGAGGAGATCGACCTTCAGCAGATCGAGATCGGCGAGATCGTCCTTGTCCCACTGGACGATGGTCCGCCCGGGCATGGCGGCGGGCTCGATGGGCACCGTCTCGCAGAGCGGCCGGCGCGTGATCACGAACCCGCCGACGTGGATCGAGAGGTGGCGCGGGAACCCTTGCAGCTCGCGCGCAAGGTCGAGCGTCATCCGCACCCGCTCCGAGGCCTCGACGTCGAGCCCCGCCTGCGCGAGGAGCTCCGGCCCGACCTGCGAGAGGTCCTCGTACATCCCGACGAGCTTCGCGAGCCGATCGACCTGCGCGAGCGACAGGCCGAGCGCCTTGCCCACGTCCCGGAGCGCGGACTTGCCCCGGTAGGAGATGACCTCGCAGACCATGCCGGCGCGATCGCGCCCGTACCGCTCGTAGACGTACTGGATCACCTCCTCGCGCCGCTCGTGCTCGAAGTCGACGTCGATGTCCGGCGGCTCCCCGCGCTCCGCCGAGATGAACCGCTCGAACAGGAGCCCCATGCGGACGGGGTCGATCGCGGTGATGCCGAGCACGAAGCAGACCGCGGAGTTCGCAGCGCTGCCGCGCCCCTGGCACAGGATCCCGCGCGATCTCGCGAAGCGAACGATGTCCCAGACCGTGAGGAAGTAGCTCGCGTACCCGAGCTGCTCGACGAGCTCGAGCTCCCTCGCGAGCTGCCGGGCGACCTCCTCCGGAGGCGCCCCGCCGTAGCGCCAGCGCGCCCCTTCGCGCACGAGCTCGCGGAGGAGCGCCATGCCGGTGACGGGTTCGACTGAGTCGTCCGAGGTCGAGGTCGAGGTCGAGGTCGAGGTCGAGGTCGGGGTCGGGGTCGGGGTCGGGGTCGAGGTCGTTCGCAACGAGCGGTTCGGCACCGGCGCGACGGCGCGCTCGTCCTGGGGCGGGCTCGACATGGCGACCGCCGCGCCGCCGGCGAGGGCGGTGCGATCGACGACGACGGGCGGCAGCGGGTGCTCGCCCCGGATCTCCTCCATCCGGAACCGGCACGTCTCCGCGATCTCCCCCGCGGCCTCGAGCCCCTCGGGGAAGTCGCTCCACAGCCGCGCCATCTCCTCGGGGCCCTTCAACGTCCGCTCCGCGTTCGGGAAGAGGCGGCGGCCCGCGCGATCGACGGTGGTCCCGTGGCGGACGCAGGTGAGCACGTCCTGCAACACCTGCCGGCGCCGGTCGTGCGTGTGGACGTCGTTCGTGACCGCGACGCGGATCCCGAGCCGCCGGCCGATGGCGCGCGCCGCGAGCACGCGCGCCTCCTCGCCCGCCACCCGGTGGCGCGCGACCGCGAGCGCGAGGCGCGCGCCGAAGATCTCCTTCAGCCGCGCGGCCGCGTCGCCGTCGGCGCCGGGATAGAGCGCGAAGAGCCCCCGCGCGCGCCCCGCCACCGCGTCGAGCGCGAGGACGACCTCCTCGCGCGGGCGCCGCGGCGCCGCCCGCGCCGGATCCTCCGCCCCGTGGGCGCGCGTCGCCAGCCGGCACAGGCCCGCGTACCCCTCACGGTCCTGAGCGAGCAGCACGAGCCGCGCCGGGCGGCCCGGCGTGAGCCCCGTCACGACGAGCTCCGCGCCGACGACGAGCGGGAACCCGCGCCGCTTGGCCTCGGTGTGCGCACGGACGATCCCGTACAGCCCGCTCACGTCGGTGAGCGCGAGCGCCGAGAGCCCGAGCTCCGCGGCGCGAGCGACGAGCTCCTCGGGATGGCTCGCGCCCTCGAGGAAGGAGAAGCAGGAGTGGCAGCGGAGCTCCGCATACGGCGGCCCCGCAGGCCGCGGCTCCCGCCGCGCTCCGGGAGCGCCGACCTCGCCCGTGTCGATCCTGCGTCGCTCGTGGTTCACGTCAGTCGAAGTATCCGTGCAGGTAGAGCCGCCCGTCGGCGGCGTCGCGGTACACCCAGCAGTCCCCCAGGCCGTCGAGCCGGACGCGGTAGTAGTCGCGATCGAACGGCGCGGGCACCCACCACTCCCCCCGCAGCCGCTCCGGCCCCTCCATCGCGAGCACCGCGCGCGCGCGTCCCTCCACCCGGAGCGCCGTCACGCGTCCCCCCTCGCCTTCCGCCTGGATCGGCGTGGGGGGATCCACGAGCCGCGTCGGCCGTGGCTCGGCCGCGGACGGCGCGAGCGCGCCGGCGCCAGGCGAGCCGCCGAGGCTCCGCAGGGCGGAGGCGCGCGCGACGGCGGGGCGGAACGGAACGGCGCGGTACGCGGCCTCGGGGCGGTACCGCTCGACCGGCTCGGCCGCGAAGATCGCGCCCTCGCCGAGCCGGACCCCGAGCCGCGCGAGGACGGTCTCGAGCGCGGCGAGCGCCTCGGGGCGATCGTCGATCGCGAGCTGCTCCACCGCGATCGGCGCGACCTCGATCGCGGCGAGCTCGACGGCGGTCACCGCCCCGGGGAGCCGCAGCGAGAACACGTGCTCCTTCGCCGGCACGAGCCAGCGCGCGGCGGAGGCGGTCGGCTGCGCGAGCGGTACGATGACCCGCTCCTCGCCGCGCGGATCGAGCTTCAGGACCACCTTGAGCCGCGTCGCACCGAGGCCGCGCCCGGCGAGGCGCGCGGCGACCCGGTCGGCGAGCCGCTTCAGCGCGAAGAGGAGCGGCTCGGCGCTCTCCGCGGGCGCCTCGAGCTCGAGCGCCTCGACCGGCAGCGTCTCCGGCAAGTAGGGAGAGAGCGGGGTGTCGTCCTCTCCGCGGGCGAGGCGGGCCGCCGCAACGCCGTCCGGCCCGAACCGGTGCGCGAGGGTGCCCGCCGGGAGCCGCGCGAGCGCGCCCGCGTCGGCGATCCCGAGCCCGCGGAGCCGCGCCGTCACCGCCGGCGTTAGCCCGAGCGCCTCGAGCGGGAGCGCGGCGATCGCCCCCGCGGTCGCCCCGGGCGCGACGTGGAGGAGCTCCCCGGTGCGGGCGGAGAACGCGCCGTGCCGCACGAGCGCACGCGCCGCCGCGCGACCGTCCGCGACCGCCGCGCGCGCCGCGTACCCCATCTCCGCCGCCGCGGCGATCGCGCGCTCCGCGAGGACCCGCTCTCCGGCGTCTGGCGAGGCGTTCCGCCCCGCGCCTCCGGCGAGGAGCCCGGCGGCGCTCGCGTCGAGGAGCACCACGTCCGGCGCGCACGGCTCGACCGCGGGCGCGAGCAGGAGCACCGCCTCGGCGACCGCGCGCAGCGCAGCGCGATCGGCCGCGGGATCGAGCGGGACCGTGCGCAGCCGGCCGCACGCGGCGAGCGCCTCCGACAGCGTGGCTCCCGGGCGGACGCCGTCGGCGGCCGCCGCGCCATCGCAGTGCACGATCCGACCCTCGGAGACGACCGCCAGCGGCCCGTCGCAGCCGTCGGCGCGCTGGCGCCGCGCCCGCTGGAGCGGCAGCTCGGGGAGGCACAGCGCGATGACGCGCAGCCCGCTCGCCTCACGCCGCATCGCCATCCTCCGGGTCCGCCACCCGAGGGCGCCACGATCCGCGCACCCCGGCGGCGCGCGAGAGGAGCGACGCGCCGCCCGCCCACGCTGCCTCGTCCGCCGCGTGCCGCTGGCGCCCCACGATCCGTCCGTCCTCGGCGGTCAGCTCGAGCCGCACGGCCACCGGCACGCGGAGCGCCGTCCCGCCGACCGCAGCGAGCCACAGCCCCACCGCCCCGCCTTTCTCGGCGGCCGCCTGGAGGCGGCGCGCGGCCGCGTCCGCCCCGCGCACCGCGCGCGCGACGGGCACGTCGACCGCCACGGCCGCGAACGCGCCCGAGGCGAGGAGCGCCTCCGCGGCCCACAGCGCGACGAGCGCGGGGTCGCGCGCCGGCCCCTCGGCGGACGTGCGCGGCGGGGGCCGCACGACGAGCAGGCGCGCGAGGTCGACCCCGAGCGCCGCGGCCGCCGGCGGATACAGCTCGCCTCGGCCATCGACGTAGGCGGCGAGGTCTCCCGGTCCCAGCGCCGCGAAGAGCGCCAGCGCGATCGCGGTCTTCCCGCTCGCCCGCCCGCCCGCCAGCTCCGTGAGCGCTCCGCGGCGAAAGCCGCCCTCGGGCAGGAGCGCGTCGATCTCGGGGCGACCGCACGCGAGCGCACCCGCCCGCCGAGCGGGGCGCCGCTCGATACGACGGATCTCGTCGCGGAGCCGCTCTACCAGCTGATGACGCTCCGCACCCGCCGACATGCCGCCGCTGCCTCCGCCCAGGAACATAACTGCTCACGCGTTCAGGTCGCAAGGCGTAGCAACTCGCTCTGACACGCGGGGACGTGATGCTCACCCTATGCGCACACCAGAGAGCCACGGCAGTTCGGCCGGGCTCCGTCATTCGGAGCAGGGAGGGTATTGGAATGAAGCGTCTTGGATGGGGAACCGTGGCCGGTATCGGCGTCGCAGGCCTTCTCGTCGCGGGCATCCCCGCGCACGCGCAGTCGGGCTCGACGGCCGGCTCCACGACCAGCGGCCAGTCGAGCGACGACAGGATGGGCGGCTCGACGTCGTCTCAGAGCGGCACCACGTCGTCCCAGAGTGGCTCGTCACAGAGCGGCTCGTCACAGAGCGGCTCGACCATGGGCACGGGCACGGGGTCCAGCAGCACGGCGACCGACATGGGCACCGGCTCCAGCGCCTCTGCCAGCGACACGTCCATGAGCAAGAACGAGCTCACGGGCAAGGTCGAGAAGTTCGACCGTGACACGAAGGAGCTCACGCTCGCGAACAGCGACAAGAAGCTGAAGGTGAGCGACAGCACGCGCGTGATGAAGGACGGGCAGCGCGCCTCCCTCAGCGACATCAAGGAAGGCGACCAGGTCCGCGCCAGCTTCTCCGGCTCGGGCGACACGCTGCAGGTGAACCGCATCGACGTGATGACCGCCGGGTCGATGGGCACCGGCACCGGCATGGGCACGGGTACTGGCACGGGCACGACGACGACCACGCCGCCCTCGGACACCAGCACGGGCACGGGCACCGGCACGGGCACGACGACCACGCCGCCCTCGGACACGGGAACGGGCACGACGCGGCCTCCGTCGGACTCGGGCACGACGGGCTCCGGCTCGAGCGGCACCACTCCGCCCCCGAGCAAGGGCTACTAGCTAATCCCGGCAGGATGAACGAAGGGCGGGCGGCCGCAGGGGCGCCCGCCCTTTTGCTGTGTCGCACCTGCGCGCGCGAAGCGAGCCGCCGGGGCGACGCCGCGGAAGCGGCGAAGCCGCTCGCGGCGGCGCACGGGACCCGGCGAGCGGGGGCGGGGCCCCGACGAGCTTCGCTCGGCGGGGCGGGGGGCGCAGCCCCCCGTTAGATGGACGCGCGCTTCGCGGCGCCGTCGCGCTCCTGCGCGGCGATCTCGGCGCGGACCTTCTCCATGTCGAGCGTCCGGACCTGGCGGATGAGATCCTCGAGGGCGGCCTCCGGCAGCGCGCCCGGCTGGGAGAACAGGAGCACCTTGTCCCGCAGGATCATGAGCGTGGGGATGGAGCGGATGTCGAACGCACCGGCCAGCTCCTGCTCGACCTCGGTGTTCACCTTGCCGAAGGTGATGTCCGGGTGCTTCCCCGCGACCTTCTCGTACGTCGGTCCGAACACCCGGCACGGCCCGCACCAGGGCGCCCACCAGTCGATGAGGACGATGCCGTCCTTCTCGACCGTCTCCTTGAAGTTCTTGCCGGTGATCTCGACCGTCGTGTTCCCCATCTCCAATCCCTTTCAGCGCCCCCCGCCGTCCATCGGCCCTCGGCGCCACACGAAAGATTGGACCCGCCGGTCTGCGAAAGGATTCAGGGCGTCCACGGGCGGCGCGGCGCCCAGGGACGCCCCTCCAGGGCCGGCGGAGCGGCGAGCGACGTGCCGGCGGTACCCCGTCCAGCACGCCGCCCGTGCGAGCGCTCGGATCAGCGCGAGGGCGGATACTTGTGCAGCTTCCGCTGCAGCGAGCGCCGGTGGATCCCGAGCCGCCGTGCGGCCTCGGAGATGTTGCCGCCGCAGTCGGTGAGCACGCGCTGGATGTGCTCCCACTCGGCGCGCGCGAGCGAGGGCGTCTCGACGCCGGACTGCTTCGCGGTGTTCGTGCCGTTCAGCGCGGCAAGGATCTCGTCGGCGTCGGCCGGCTTCGGGAGATACCCGACGGCTCCCTCGCGGACCGCCTCCACCGCCGTGGAGATGCTGCCGTAGCCGGTGAGCATGAGCACGCGGGTCGCGGGATCGTGCCGGCGCAGCTCCTTCAGCAGATCGAGCCCGCCTCCGCCCGGCATGCGCAGGTCGAGGACGGCCATCTCCGGCGACTCCTTCGCCGCCTCGCGCAGCGCCTCGTCGGCGCTCCCGGCGGTGCGGACCTCGTAGCCGCGGGCGCGGATGGCCGTCGCCAGGCGTTCGCGCAGGACCTCGTCGTCGTCCACGAGCAGGATGCTCGGCAGCGTCTCGTGCGTCGTCCCTTCGATGTTCATGTGCCGCTCCTCTCGGCGGCCTCCGCCGCCGGCAGATCGATGCAGGCCTCGGTCCCGACTCCGGGGCGCGAGGTGATTTGAAAGCTTCCCCCCAGCTGCTCGACGAGGGCCCGGGTGAGGAACAGCCCGAGCCCCATGCCCTCCCCCGGACTCTTGGTGGTGAAGAACGGCTCGCCGACGCGCCGGAGCACGTCGGTCGTCATGCCGCGCCCGCGGTCCACCACCCGCGCGCGAACCCAGCCCTCCGTCGCCGCGAGCCGCAGCGTCACGCGCTCGTCCGGAGGCGAGGCCTGGATACCGTTCTTGAGCAGGCCCCGGAGCGCGTCGCCGAGCGCGCGCGGCGGCCCGACGAGGCACGCGTCGAGCGAGCCCTCCTCGGGCGCGAGCTCGACGCGCTCTCGCGCCGGAAGCCCGTCGAGCGCGGTCTCCACCCAGACGCGCACGCTCATCGGCGCGAGCGGCTCTCCGGCGTGCTCGCCCGCGTTGGCGGACATGCGATCGAGGATGTCGCGGCAGCGCCCCACCTGCTCGCGGACGAGCTGGAGGTCGCCGCGCACCTCGGCGGGCACGTCCTCGGGCAGCGAGCGCTGCAGCTCCTTCGCCACGACCGCGATCGTGGAGAGCGGCGTGGAGAGCTCGTGCGCCGCGCCCGCGGCGAGCGTCGCGAGCGAGGCCAGCTTCTCGCGCCGATCCACGAGCGCCCGCGCCTGCTGCAGCTCCCGCTCGCGCGCGGCGAGCGCACGCGAGACGCGCTGGACGAAGAACACGATGAACACCGACGCGATCGCGAACGCGACCCACATGCCGCGCAGGTGCGAGTCCATCATCTGCGCCGGGTCCATGTGCGTGCGGATGTGGTGCGCCGGCGAGGTCGCCTCTTCGTGAAAATAGAGCGACGCGAACCCCGCGAGGCTCGCCACCATCAGCGTCCAGGACCAGCGCGGCGGCAGGAGGACCGCCCCGAGCGCGACGTTCACGAGGTAGAGCGTCGAGAACGGGTTCGAGGCGCCGCCGGTGAGATCCAGGAGGACGGTGAGCACCGCGGCGTCGAGGAACATGACGGCCGCGACGCTCGCGCTCGTGGCGTTCGGGCTGGCGTGCTGCGCCCACGCGCGGAGCGCGAGGTTGCCGCCGACCTCGAGCACGAGCATCGCGACGAGCGGCACGAGGGGGACGCCGATGTGCGTCCACGACGAGGCGCCGACCACGATCACGACCTGGCCGAGGATCGCCCACCAGTGGAGCTGGACGATCCAGGAGAGGTTCAGCCGCGCGCGCCCGACGCGCGTCTCGCCGTGCGGCGTCGCGTGCTGTAGGACGGGGGGGGTCGCGGGTGCTTCCACGGTCGCCATCTGGGACTGCGGCACGCGCATCAGCCGATACCTCCAGGCGAAACTACCACACCCGAACGCGTGCGGCGCCGGCCGCGACCCGTTGCCGCAGACGTGCGCCACGGCGCGGCTGCTTGACGCATGTCGCGCGCTGACCGTAGGTTGCCACCCCCGTGAGAGGCCGCCGCCGAACCGTCGCTGCCGTGCTCGCCGATGCGTTCGCGCACTGGCCCGCCGCGGAAGGGGCAGCGCTCATCACCGCCTTCGCCGATGCCTGCGGACCGCGCCTCGCGCGCGAGGTCTCGATGCGAGGCCTGCTGCGCGACGGCCGCCTCCTCGTGCTCGTTCGCTCGGAGGAGTGGGCGGCTCAGCTCGTCGCCCTCGAGAGGCCGCTGTGCGAGCGCGTGAACGCTCGCCTCGGTCGCGCCGTCGCGCGCGGGCTCGAGGTGCGCGTGGCCCCGGAGCCCTGATGCGCACGGGAGCGCCGACGCGCGCCCGGACGCTCGCCGCGCTCGCGTGCTCGGTCGCGGCTCTCCTCCAGGGGTGCGCCTCGCCGCGTTCTCCTGGCGCCTCCGCTCCCGCCCCACGTTCGTCCGAAGCTGCGCCGCCGCGCACGGCGGCGCCCGCGCAGGGGAGCTACGGCCCCGAGCCGGAGACGGCGCTCGCCCCCGTCGAGCAGCGGCTCCTCGAGGTCGCGCGCGCGCGCCTGGGCGGCGCGCAGTCCTCCGGGGCGCTCTCGCTCGCGGCGCGAGAGCTCGCGGCCCGAGCCGCGGCGGGCGATCCGGAGGCGCGCTCCGGGCCGGCCTCGCGCGCGGCGCTCGCGCGCGCTCTCTCCTTCGACCCGTCACCTTCCGTGTACGCGCTGCGCGCCCGCCCCGAGGACGCCGCCGACGCGCTGGCGCGCCTCCTGCCCGGCTCGACGGCGAGCCACGTCGGGGCCGGGGCCGTCGAGCGCGACGGCGTGCTCCACGCGTTCGTGCTCGCGGCCCAGCGCAAGGTCGGGCTCGAGCCGTTCCGGCGCGAGGTGTCCGCGGGCACCTCGGCGGTGCTCTCCGGCAGGCTCGCGCGCGGCCTGCGCGCCGCCCGCGTGTTCGTCACGCTCCCGGCGGGCGACGTGCGCGAGGTGGACACCGAGGCGCGCGGGAGCGGCTTTCGAGCGCGGCTCTCCTTCCCTGAGCGCGGGCGGTACACGGTGGAGGTCGTCGGCGAGGGCCCGCGCGGGCCCGAGGTCGCCGCGATCCTGACCGTCGCGGCGGGCGGCGCCACGGTCGAGGCGCCGGAAGGCCCCGCGCGCGCGGCCGCCGATCCCGGGGACCCTGCCGCCGCGGAGGCGGCGATCGTCCGCGCGATCAACGCGACGCGCCGCCGTCGCGGCCTGCCGCCGGTCGCGGCCTCGGCGGAGCTCGCCGCGGTGGCTCGCCGGCACAGCGCCGCGATGCGCGACGCGGCGACGGTGGCGCACGTCCTCCCGGGCTCGGGCGAGGTCGGCGATCGGCTCCGGCACGCCGGGGTGGCGTACCGCTTCGCGTACGAGAACGTCGCCCAGGCGCCGCGCGCGCTCCTGGCGCACGCCAAGATCGAGGAGAGCCCGGCGCACCTCGCGAACCTCCTCGCGCCGGCGACGCTCGTGGGCGTGGGCCTCGCGCACGGCACGCTCCGCTCCGGCGCGCCCGCCGTCTACGTCACCGAAATCCTCGTGCAGCCGCCCGACGACGGCGGGGAGAGCGCGCTCCTCCCCGACGCGCGCGTCCGCGAGGCGCTCTGGCGCGAGCGCGCCCGGCTCGGGCGCCCGCCGCTCCTCGGGGATCCCGCGCTCGACGCCCTGGCGCGCGAGGCCGCCGAGACGATGCGGCGCGCGGACTCGCCCGAGGCAGGCGACCTCGGCGCGCGGGCGCTCGCCGGCCGGGCCCTCTCGGCGGTGGACGTGTTCGTGGCGAGCGCCCCGGCGGAGACGATCCGCTCGCGCAACCTGCCCGACCCGCGCTTCCATCGCGTGGGGGTCGGCGTGGCGACGGGGGACAGCCGGCGCTACGGCGCGCGGCGGCTCTGGATCGCGGTGATCTACACGGACTGAAGCGCTCGATGCGGCGCCCGTCGCGCGCGCCCGGGTCGGCCGGGGCTGCCGTGTGCGTCCGGCGGGGCTAGACGAGCCTCCGCTGGGTGGCGTAGCTCTCGAGTCCCCCCTCGACCTCGGGCTGCAGGGCGTGGAGGGGGCAGCGGGTGCAGGTCCAGCTGTTCCAGCCCTGCTTCACGGCCTCGTCGAGACAGGCGTCGTAGTAGTTGCAGAAGAGGTTGCGGTGACCCTCGACACCACGGTCGGGGTTGATCGGAGCGGTGAGCTCGGTGGGGCAAGGCTTGTCGAGCACGATGGACTCCTCTGGATGGCCGGGCCATCCCTCCAAGCCGCGCGAAGGCGCAGCTCTCCCCCGTCCGATCGTCCCGGTCCCCCCTCGAGAACCGGCGTACGACCCGGCGCCGGTGCAAGCGCCGTGGCTCGCGCGAGCCCCTCATCGACAGGGGCCGGGCGCGCGCGCTATATGGCGCCGCTCGATGCAGCGAGTCAAGCCCCACCGGACGCCGAGTGAACCCATTCCTGAGCGCGATCAGGAAAGATTTGCACGCGCCGGGGCTTACGTCCGCGTGGGTCTTGCGTTGCTTGCTTTACTTTGGGTTGGGTCGGCCCGGGCCGCCGCGCGGGAGCCGCTGTGCGACTGGCTCTCCGGCATCTCGGAGGCCGCGCAGGCGCAGGCGGACGGCGATGGAGCGGCCGCCGAGATCG
>NZ_JALCZB010000043.1:0-38715 GCF_022690745.1 Anaeromyxobacter sp. SG64
GAGGCCGCGCCGGAGCGCGCCGCGCAGCCGGGCGCCGACGCCGCGCTCGACGCCGTGCGGGAGCGCATCGTCGCCGCTGCGCGCGCGCTCCTCGGGAGGCGCTTCCGCGGCGACTGCTCGGCGTTCGTGCTGCGCGCGTACCGGGCGGCGGGCGTCGGCGTGCGGCTCGGCCCGGGCGTGTCCCGCTCCGAGTCGCTCTACCGCGCGAGCCGGCCGGTCGAGGCGCCGCGCCCGGGCACGCTCGTGTTCTTCCACGACAGCTACGACCGCGATCGCGATCGGCGGCTCGACGATCGCTTCACGCACGTCGCGCTCGTCGAGCGCGTCGAGGGCACGACGGTGTTCCTCCTGCACCGCGCCCGCACGGGCGTCGAGCGCGCGCGCATGGACCTTTCACGGCCGGACGATCCCGCCTCGAACGATCTCCTGCGCGCCCGGCGGCGCCGCGATCCGCGCGGCACGCGCTACCTGACGGGCGAGCTCTTCACCGCTTTCGGGGAGTTGCTGCAGGGAGACGTCACCCAGATGTTGCAGGCGGGCCGCGTCGCCGAAACGGGCGCGCGGCACCCTGCAGCCAGATGAGCCACGACCCCACCACCCCAGGCGGCGCCATCGAGATCGACGCGGGCGGTGGCGCCTCGATCGCCATCGACCCGTCCACGGCGACGGTCGTCATCCGGACCGGTCGCCTGGCCCGTATCCTCTCCTTCGACGAGGCGCTCCTCCTCTCGTTCAGCCGCTTCCACAGCCCGTGGCGGACGGCGGTCGCGCGGGCGCTGACGCACGCGGGCGACGCGAAGAGCTGGACCTTCGCCGGCCTCGCGCTGCTCGCCACCGGGACCGCGCAGGGCAAGCACCTCGGGCTGCGGCTCGGGGCGGCCTCGCTGCTCGCGACGGTCCTCTCCCAGTCGCTGAAGCGCAGCCTCACCCGCGCGCGGCCGGACGTCTCGATCGCGGGCTTCGAGGCCCTGGCGCAGAACCCCGACCGCTTCTCGTTCCCGTCCGGCCACACCGCCGCCGCGTTCGGCGTGGCGGTGGCCTACGCCGGCGAGCCCAAGGGGCTGGGGCCGCTGGCGCTGCTCCTCGCGGTGGGCATCGGGCTCTCGCGCGTGTACCTGGGCGCGCACTACCCGCTCGACGTGGGCGCCGGCGCGCTCCTCGGGGTGGCGGCCGGGCTCGCGGCCCGCCTCCTCGTCTCCTGAGCCGGCGGGTGAGCGCGCGCGCTCGTCGCGCGATGCGCATCCGTTCGGGCGGGAGGAATCCACATGCGGAAGCTCTCGATCGCGGCGGCGCTCCTGGCGCCGGCGCTCACCCTCGCCCAGGCGGGCACGACCGCCGGACAGCCTGGCGCCGCGGGCTCCGCCGGAGCCGGCACCGCCGGCGCTGCGCAGCCCGGCCAGGCGGGCGCGGGCACCACCGACTCGACCACCGCAGGGACGACGCCGGGCGCGGCCGGGACCGCCGGGGCCGCCGGAACGGCCGGCAGCGCCGGGATGACGGGCGGCACGGGCGCTCAGCCCTGCCCGCCGGGCATGGTCCCCGCGACGAGCGCCGGAGTGCCCTCCACCGCCACGACCCCCGGTGACGGCGCGACGGCCGGAGCGGCGGCGGGCGCGGCGCAGGGGACCGGCTCGGGCGCCACGGGCGCGGGGACCGGGACCGGCGGGAGCGCGGGCGGGACCACCTGCGTCCCCGCGGGCACGACCGGGAGCGGGACGGGCGCAGCCGGGACCACCGGCGGGAACGGCGCGACGCAGTCGCCCGGCGCGGGCGGCACGTCGGGGATGTCGCCGCCCGCGGGTGGCGCCCCGGAGGGCTCGGGATCCGGCGCAGCGGGGGCGGTCGGCGGCGCCTCGACGCCCGCCACGCGGCAGCCCTGACCTCGGGGGAGCGGCGCCTCGCAGCGACAGGCGTCGGCGCCGGCTCGGGCGCGAGGCCGCTCCGCGCGCGAGAGGCGCCTCTTCCACGGCCAGGGCGCCTCGGCGGCGCGCTCGCGGCGACCGCCGCCTACGCGCCGGGGACGCCCGGCGCGCGGCTCCGCGGGTGACGCACGTCGGTGCCGCGGACCATGTAGACGACCATCTCGGCGAGGTTCGTCGCGTGGTCGCCGAAGCGCTCGAGGTGCTTCGCGGCGAACATGAGCGCGGTCGCGCGGCGGATGTTCTTCGAGTCCTCCATCATGCGGCCGAGCATGTCGTTGAAGATCTTGAGGTAGAGGGCGTCGATGAGCTCGTCGCTCTTCATGACCTCCTCGGCCTTCGCGACGTCTCCGGTGACGAACGCGTCGAGCGCCTTCTTGAGCTGCGCCTCGGCGAGGTCCGCGATCTTGGCGAGGTCATGGGTGGGCGCGAAGGCGGGCGCCTGGGCGAGGTCGAGCGCGCGCTCGGCGACGTTCACCGCGAGATCGCCCATCCGCTCCAGGTCCACCACGATCTTGAGCGCGGTCGTGATGAAGCGCAGGTCGGAGGCGGCCGGCTGGCGCAGGGCGAGGATGCGCCGGCACTGGCCGTCCACGTCCACCTCCATCCGGTTGATCTCGCGGTCCCGCAGCTTCACCTGCTCGGCGAGCTCCACGTCGCGCTCGGTGACCGCGCGCACGCTCGAGACGATGGCCTGCTCGACCAGGCCCCCCATCGCGAGCAGCCGGTCGCGGAGCTCCCGGAGCTCCGCCTCGTACGTCTTGTCGGTATGGGTCGTCGCCATGATCGTCCTCGAGGAGAAGCCTAGCCGAACTTGCCGGTGACGTAATCCTCGGTGCGCTGCTCGCGTGGCGTCGTGAAGATCTGCTCGGTGGGCCCGACCTCGACGAGCTCGCCCATGTAGAAGAAGGCGGTCTGGTCCGACACGCGCGCCGCCTGCTGCATGTTGTGGGTGACGATGGCGATCGTGTAGCGCGCCTTCAGCTCGTGGATGAGGTCCTCGATCTTGGCCGTGGCGATGGGGTCGAGCGCGCTCGCGGGCTCGTCCATGAGCAGCACCTCCGGCTCGACCGCCAGCGCCCGCGCGATGCAGAGCCGCTGCTGCTGGCCGCCCGAGAGGCCCATGGCGCTCTCCCCGAGGCGGTCCTTCACCTCGTCCCAGAGCGCCGCCGAGTGCAGCGAGCGCTCGATGCGCTCCCCGAGCTCCCGCTTGTCGGAGAGGCCGCCGATGCGCAGGCCGTAGGCGACGTTCTCGAAGATCGACTTCGGGAACGGGTTCGACTTCTGGAACACCATGCCCACGCGCCGGCGCAGCTCGACGGCGTCGAGGTGCCCCGCGTAGATGCTGCGGCCGTCGAGCAGGATCTCGCCCGAGGCGCTGGCGCCGGGGATGAGGTCGTTCATCCGGTTGAGCGCGCGCAGGAAGGTGGACTTGCCGCAGCCCGAGGGGCCGATGAGCGCGGTGACCTGGCGCTCGGGGAGCGTGAGGCTCACGCCCTTCACGGCGGCCTTCGGGCCGTAGCGGATCTCGAGCCCGCGGGTCTCCATCTTCGGGGCGGCGGAGGCGTGCTGGGGGATGCTCGTCATCTCAGTGTCCGGCGGCGGCCTTGCGGCGGGTGCGGGTGCGGATGGCGATCGCGACGAGGTTCAGGGCGAAGGTGAACGCGAGCAGCACGAACACCGTCGCGTAGAGCAGGGGGCGCGTCGCCTCGACGTCGGGCGACTGCGTCGCGAGCACGTAGACGTGGTAGCCGAGGTGCATGAACTGCGACCACACGGAGCCGGGCAGCTCGGGGAGGAAGTAGGCGACCCCCGTGAACAGGAGGGGCGCCACCTCGCCCGCGCCGCGCGCCACGGCGAGGATCGCGCCGGTGAGGATACCCGGGAGCGCCTGGGGGAGAACGACGCGGGCGAGGGTCTGCGAGCGGGTCGCGCCGAGCGCGAGGCTCGCGTCGCGGTGCTCGCGCGGGACGGCGCGGAGCGCCTCCTCGGTCGCGACGATGACCACCGGGAGGGTCAGCACCGCGAGCGTGAGCGCGGCCCACAGGAGCGCGGGGCGCCCGTAGTGGAGCTCGCCCGGCGGGGAGAGCGCGTGGTCGAGCGCCCCGCCCACGAACTGGATGAAGAAGCCGAGGCCGAACAGGCCGAAGACGATCGACGGCACCCCGGCGAGGTTCGTGACGGCGACGCGCACGAGCGCCGCCATGCGCGAGCTCGGCGCCGCGTACTCGTGAAGGTAGACCGCCGTGAGGACGCCGACCGGCATGACGGCGACCGTCATGATGAGCGTCATCACCGCGGTGCCGTAGATGGCGGGGAAGATGCCGCCGGCGGTCATCCCCTCCTCCGGCGAGGAGGTGAGGAACTCCCAGCTCACCCGGCCGGCGCCCCCGCGGAACACGTCCACGAGGATCACCGCCAGCATGGCGACGACGAGCGCGGCGGCGGCCCCGGTGAGGACGGTCAGCGCGGCGCCGAGGGTCTTGCGCGTGGCGACGCTCACGCGGTCCCCGCCATGCGCCGCACGAGCCGCTTCACGAACGCCGCCGCGAGCGAGTTGAGCACGAAGGTGAAGAGGAACAGCTCCACCCCGATGAAGAACAGCACCGCGTAGTGGGTGCCCCCGAACACCACCTCGCCCATCTCCGCGGCGATGGTGGCGGGCAGCGTGCGCACCGAGTCGCCGAGGCTGAAGGTCGTCATCGCGGCGTTGCCGGAGGCCATGAGCACGATCATCGTCTCGCCGATGGAGCGGCCGAAGCCGAGCACCACCGCGGCGAGCACGCCCGGGGCCGCGGCGGGCAGCACCACCTTGAACGCCGTCTCCCAGCGGGTGGCCCCGAGCGCGAGCGACGCCTCGCGGTAGCTGCGCGGGACCGCGGTGAGCGCGTCCTCGCTGACCGTGAAGATGACCGGCACCACGGTGAGGGCGAGCGCGACCCCGGCCACCACCGCGTTCAGGCGCGAGGTGAAGCCGAACGCGTCCTGGAGGACGCTCGCGAGCACGATGAGCGCGAAGAACCCGAGCACCACGGAGGGGATGCCGGCGAGGAGCTCGATCGTCGGCTTCAGCACCTCGCGCAGCCGCCGGGGCGCGAACTCGGAGGTGAAGAGCGCCGCCGCGACGCCCACCGGCACCGACACGAGCATGGCGACGGCCGTCACCTTGAGGGTCCCGACGAACAGCGGGACCATCGAGTACTTCGGGATCTCGGAGACCGGCTGCCAGCTGAAGAAGGCCGGCCGCCCGGCGCGCCAGGCCTGGGGGAGGAACATGCGCGCGAGGTCCGTCTCCTCCCGGACCTCCGGCGAGGTGAAGATCGGGAGCGCCTCGCGCGCGACGAAGACGAAGATGAGGACGACGGCGGCGATGCCGGTGAGCGCGACCAGGGTGATGACCGCCTGGATCGCCGCCTCACGGAGCTGCCTCCGTCGCATCGACGGGGAGGGGCGTGCCACCTCCTCCTCCCCGGTTTCGGCAATGACCTGTTCCACGGGCGGGGGTTCTCGCACGGCTCGGTGACGCCCGCGTGACGGCCGCGTCGCGTCCATGTGACACGGCACCGCCCGCCCGGCGTGACGCCGGGCGAGCGGCAGGGTCCCTGCCCGCTACTTGACGGGGAAGTAGCCGACCTGCGTGACGATCTTCTGCCCGGCGGGGGAGAGGCAGTAGTCGATGAACGCCTTGGCCTCGCCGGAGGGCTTGCCGCGCGTGTACATGAAGAGCGGCCGGGAGAGCGGGTACTTGCCGGAGGCGACGTTCTCCGCGCTCGGCGTGTAGCCCTGGCCGTCCGCGCCGACCACCTTGACCTCCTTCACGCCCTTCGCGTACGCCGCGCCGCCGTACCCGATGCCGTTCTTCTCCTTCGCGACCGCGTTCACCACCGCGGCCGTGCCCGGCAGCGTCTGCGCGGAGGACGCGTAGTCGGCGCCCTTGAGCACGTTCTCCTTGAAGAAGACGTAGGTGCCCGACGAGTTCTCGCGCGAGTAGAGGACGATGGGCGCGTCGCTGCCGCCGACGTCCTTCCAGTTCGTCACGTCGCCCGCGTAGATCTTCTCGAGCTGCTCGATCGTGAGCTGCTGCACGGGGTTCGCGGCGTTCACGTAGATCGCGACGCCGTCCTTCGCGACGGCGGTCTCGGTGGGCAGGATGTTGTAGCGCTCCCGCACCTTGCCCTTCTCCGCGTCCTTCATCGCGCGCGACGCGTTCGCGATGTCGGTCGTCCCGTTGATGAGGGCGGCGATGCCGACGCCCGAGCCGCCGCCCGTGACCTGGACGCGCTTGCCGGTGTTCTGCTTCATGTACTCCTCGGCCCAGCGCTGGGCGAGGATGACCATCGTGTCGGAGCCCTTCACGGTCACGGCGGCGCTGGCGAGGGCCGGCGCGATGGCCGCGACGAGGGCGATGAGCGTGCGCTTCATTCGTGTCTTCTCCTGTTCCCTGGGTGACTAGAACTTGGCCTGCGCCTGGACGATGAACTGGTCGCGCTTGGGGTCGGACGAAACGCCCGGGGCCCGGTCGCCGTTCATCGGGTGCGCCCAGGCGAGGGAGATCTTCCCGCCCTCGCCCACGAAGGTGTGCACGGCCGCCTGGATCTCGCGGGCGGTCTTCACGTTCGTGCCGGTGAGCGGGAGCGTGTTGTCCGCCGTGAACTCCTCGTAGCGGAACGCGACCTGGTGGTAGCGCCCCACGTTCTGGGTGGCGAGCCCGTACCAGCCGTGCCCCGTCTTGCCGAGCTTGTCGCCCGCGCCGCCGTTCTTGTCGCTGATGGTCGTGCGGCCCCAGATGTACTCACCCTTGAGCGCGGTGCCGCCCACGGGGAGGAGATCGAGGTAGAGCTGCGCGTCCGCGCCGAGGCGGTAGCGGTCGTACTCGGGGTCGTCGGAGGCGACGTAGTTCACGGTCTTGCCGTACCAGCCCGACACGCCGCCGGTGAGCATCCCGAGGTCGACGCCGAGGCGGCCGATCACGTCCTTGCGCTGGTCGTTGTCGTAGCCCGCCTGCTTCGCGTCGACGCCGTCGCCGTTGAAGAGGCCGACCTTGAAGTTGAGCGGCCCGTACACGCCCTTCAGGGCGACGCCGAGGTCGTACTCACCGGCGAGGTAGGCGCGGACGACCGCGGAGCGCTCGAGGAGGTCGAGATCCGACGAGGAGCGGACGCCGACCTCGTAGCCGAAGGGGAAGAGCTGGAGGCCCGCGTCGATGGCGAAGCCCTGCCACGGCAGCTTGATGGACGCGAACGCCTCCTTCGCCGAGACGCCGGCGGGGGTCGCGTCGAGCTGGAGGACGAACTGCGACCAGTCCGCGTCGTACGCCGCCTTGAGGCGGCCGCGGCGGATGAAGAACCCCTGCTGCGCCGGGGCGCTCTCGGGCGTCGTGTTGAAGTCGGCGGCGGTGCTCTCCTGCCAGGCGTAGCGGCCCTGGATGTAGCCGGAGAACTTGAGCTTCTTGAGGCTCGCCACGTCGGTCTTCGTCTCCGCGTACTGCTCCGCGAGGGAGTCGACCTTGCCCTGGATGGCGGAGCCGTCGAACGGAGTCTCTTCCTGCCCGCCCTGAGCGGCGGGGGACTGCTGCTCGGCGGGGGCCTGCTGGGGCGCGGCGGCGGCCTCCTGCGCGCGCGCGAGCGCGGGGCAGAGCGCGAGCACGGCGAGGATGGCGGTGAGGCGGTTCATGAGGTGTCGGACCCTTTCGTGAGGTCGAGCGAAGGCTCGGTCCGGGCACGTTTCTAGGGGCCGGCGATGACGCGCCCACGGCGGCGGCGTGACGAAACGGCGAACTCGGCACGCGTCGCCGCCCGGGCGGGAAGGACGGGCGACCGGAGGCGACGGAGCTCAGGCGGCGGGGAGCCGCACCCAGAACCGCGAGCCGCTCGCGCCGCTCTCGACGCCGACCTCGCCGCCCATCCCCTGCACGAGGTGCTTCACGATGGCGAGGCCGAGGCCGGTGCCGCCGTGGTCGCGCGCGCGGCCCGGGTCGATGCGGTAGAAGCGCTCGAAGAGCCGCGGCAGGTGATGGCGGTCGATGCCCGGGCCGGTGTCCGTCACCGACAGCACCCACCCGTCCCCCTCGCGCTCGGCGCCGACGGTCACGCCGCCCTCCGCCGTGTACTTCACGGCGTTCTCGACGAGGTTCACGAGCACCTGCTCGAGCGCGCGCGCGTCCGCCCGCACCCGCGCCTCGTCCGGCACCTCGGCCGCGAGCCGGAGGCCCTTCCCGCGCGCGGCCGCCGCGACGAGGTCCACGGCCTGCGCCGTCACGTGCGCCGCGTCGACGGGCGCGAGCTCGAACGACCACTGCCGCGACTCGATGCGCGAGAGGTCGAGCAGGTCCTGGGTGAGCCGCGACAGCCGCTCCGCGTGCCGCGCCACGATGCCCACGAACTCGCGCGCGGCGGCGGGATCCTCGAGCGCGCCGGCGAGCAGCGTCTCCGCCGCGGCGCGGATGGCCGCCACCGGGGTGCGGAGCTCGTGGCTCGCGTTCGCCACGAAGTCGCGCCGGGTCGCGGCCGCGCGCTTCGCCTCGGTGACGTCGCGGAGCAGGAGGAGCACCTCGCCGCGGAGGAGCGGCGCGAGGTGGACGAGCCAGGTGCGGCGGCCGAGCTGCAGCTCGAGCTTGCGCGCGGTGCCCTCGAGGGCGCGCTTCACCGCCTCGGACAGCTCCGCGCTCCGCGTGATCTCGAGCGGCGTGAGCCCGGCGGCGCGCCCGCTCGCGGCGAGCGTGTCGAAGGCGGCGTTGGAGACGCGCACCCAGCCGTCGCGCGACACGAGCGCGGCGGCGTCGGGGAGCGCCGCGAGGAGCTCCTGCTCGGTCGCGTCCGGGTGGAGCGCACCGCCCCGGCGCGGCGCGCGCGCGGCGAGGAGCTCCGCGAGCTCGCGCACGTCGCGGCCCAGATCCGCCGGCGGCCCCCCAGCGAGCTCGGCGCGCAGCGCGCGGATGGCGGCGTTCAGGGGGGTGCGGCCGAGCACGCGCTAGCCTTTCTCGTCGGGGTCGATCAGCCGGTAGCCGATCCCCCTCACCGTCTCCAGCAGATCCCTGCCCGATCCCAGCTTCTCGCGCAGCCGCTTCACGTGCGTGTCGACGGTGCGCGTCTCGACCTCCGACGACATCTCCCAGACGTCCTCGAGGAGCTGCTCGCGCGACTGGACGCGGCCGAGCCGCGCCATGAACGTCGTGAGGAGCCTGAACTCGAGGGGCGTGAGCTGCACCTCCGCGCCGTCCACGAAGGCGCGGTGCGCGTCCACGTCCACGCGGATGGGCCCGACCGACTCGGGAGGCCGCTCCGCCGAGCGCCCCCCGCCGGCGCGGCGCGCGACGGCCTTGAGGCGCAGCACGAGCTCGCGCACGCTGAACGGCTTCGTCACGTAGTCGTCGGCCCCGACCTCGAAGCCGACCACGCGGTCGAGCTCGTCCCCCTTGGCCGTGAGCATCACCACCGGGACGTGCCGCGTGCGGGGGTCCGCCTTGATCTGCCGGCACACCTCGGTACCCGACACGTCGGGCAACATGAGGTCGAGGAGGACGATGTCCGGAACCCTGCGCCTGAGCTGGATCAGCGCCTGCTCGCCCGTGGTGGCGAGGAGGGTCTCGAACCCGGCGGCTCGCAGGTTGAAGTCCAGGAGCGAGAGGAGATCCCGCTCGTCGTCGACCAGAAGTACGGACGTCACGGGACGAGCTTAACGCACGCTGCTGTGACAGGCTGATGACCGCCATGCGACGGAACGGTGAACGGCCCAGGGCGGGTCCCCGCGCGGGGCGCGGCTCGCGATACGATGGCGCGCGCATGCGACGCCTCGCGCTCTCCGCCTCGCTCGCGCTCGCGCTCGGCTGCGCGTCCGCCCCCGTCGCGGAGCCCGCGACGCTCACGCCGAACGGTGCGATGCTCCGCGGCGCGGAGCTCGCGCGCGCGCGGTGCCTCCTCGTCGCGCCGTTCGAGAACGCCTCCGACGTCGCGCTCGCCGCGGAGGCCGCCACCTCGGCGCTCCTCTCCGGGGTCGATCCCTCGCGGGCGCGCGTGTTCCCCATCCCCGAGCTGCGCGCGGTCTTCCGCGACACTCCGCTCGAGCTGCCCGCCGGGATCGCCCCGAGCCTCGCGCTCGAGCTCGCGGAGCTCGTGGGCGCCGACGCGGCGGTGTACGGCACCGTCGAGGGCGGGGGAAAGGGCGAGGACGCCCCCCTGCTCGTGTCGGTGCGCGTCGCCGTCACCGGAGCGCACCGCCTGCTGTTCGCGCGGAACGCGGTGGTCCACGCCGCGCCCGGCGAGTCGCCGGAGGAGGCCGTCCGGCGCACGGTGGACGAGCTCGCCCGCCCGATGCTCGCCAGGATCGGCGACCCCGGCCGCAAGCAGTGCTTCGATCCGGCGCGCACGCAGGCGCTCCGGCGCTTCGCCCTCGCGGAGCCGCGCCAGGGCGCCCGGCCCGACCCGCAGCCCGCGGTGGTGCCGGCGGTCGCGGAGGCGAAGGCGCCCGCGCCCGCCGCGCCGGCCTCCGAGGTGCAGCCGCGGACGCCGCGCCAGGCGGAGTGGGCCCGGAGGCTCGCGGCCGGCGAGCGGGTGGTCGTCGAGGACGTCGCGTTCTCCGGCCGCACGGCCGAGCTGCTCCGCGACGGCGGCCTCGCCGACCTCGCGATCGCGCTCGGCGCCTCGCCGGGCGTCCCGGTCCGCGTCGAGGCGTTCGTGGACGCGACCGACGATCGCGCCGGCGACGTGGAGCTCTCGAGCGCGATGGCGCGCGCGGCGGGCGAGCGGCTCCTGCAGCTCGGCCTCTCCCGCGCGCGGGTGAGCTGGGTCGGACGGGGCGGCGAGAGCCCGCTCCTCCCCAACTTCACGGCGCGCGGCCGCGCCGCCAACCGCCGCGTCGAGGTGGCCGCGGGGCGCTAGGCTCCCGCCCGCTTGACACGGCGCCCCGGCGCCGGGATTGAACGGACACCGCGCGTGCGCCTGCGATCCAGAGGACGGCCGACCGAGGGCCCACCCACCCCGCCGCCGCCCGGCGTCCACGCCCCGTCACGCGCCGCGCTCGGCGCGGGGGCGCCCTCCGGGCTCGCGCGCGCGGCCTGGCTCGCGGCCGCGTTCGGGATGACGGTCTGCGTCGGCTTCGCCGACTACCTCACCGGCACGGACGTCTCGCTCATCCTGCTCTACCTCGCGCCGATCGGCTTCAGCACCTGGTTCGTCACGCTGCGGGGCGGGGTCGCGCTCTCGATCGGCGGCGCCGTGGTCGCCACCGCCGCCGACACGCTGTACCGGCTCGAGTCGGGCGGGCGCGCGCTGCCGGTGGCGGTGCTCGGCTGGAACGGCGTCATCCAGCTCGGCACCTCGCTCGCGCTCGTCCTCGTCCTGAACGCGCTCCGGGTCCGGCTCGAGGCGGAGGAGCTCCTCGCCCGCACCGACACGCTCACGCACATCCCCAACCGGCGCGCCTTCATCGAGGCCGCCACGCTGGAGCTGGAGCGCGCGCGGCGGCACCGCCGGCCGCTCACGTTCGCCTACGTGGACTGCGACGACTTCAAGGACGTGAACGACCGGCTCGGCCACGCGGAGGGCGACGCGCTGCTCGCCGTCGTCGGGCGGACGCTCCGGTCGGCGACCCGCGCCATCGACTCGGTCGCGCGCCTGGGAGGCGACGAGTTCGGGCTCCTGCTCCCGGAGACCGACGAGCCGATGGCGGAGGCGCTCCTCGCGCGGCTCCAGGGGACGCTGCGGGAGACGATGGACCGGCACGGCTGGGCGGTGCGCTTCAGCGTCGGCGCGGCGGTGTTCCGGAAGCCCGCCGTCTCGGTGGACGAGATGATGGCGCGCGCGGACGAGCTCATGTACGCGGCGAAGCGCACGGCCAAGGGGTCGGTCAGGCTCGGCGTGTTCGACGGCGGCGCGCGCGCCAGCGCGGCCCGGCCGAGGTAAAAGACGGCGATGCGCTTCTTCGCGACGTGCGCGAAGGGTACCGAGGGTGCCCTCCGCCGAGAGCTGTCCGCGCTCCGCCTCCCCGCCGTGCGCGGCGACCGCGGCGGCGTCTCCTTCGAGGGCCCGCTCGAGGCCGGCATGAAGGCCTGCCTGCACGCGCGCACGGCGATGCGCGTGCTCCTCGAGCTCGCGCGGTTCCCCGCCCCGTCGCCGGAGGCGCTCTACGAGGGCGCGCGCCAGGTGGCCTGGGGCGAGTGGCTCACGCTCCGGACCACCCTCGCGGTCGAGGCGACGGTCACCTCCTCCGCCATCACGCACTCGGGGTACGCTGCGCTCAAGGTGAAGGACGCGGCGGTGGACGTGCTCCGCGAGGCGCTCGGCGCGCGCCCCGACGTCGATGCCAAGGATCCCGACGTCCGCATCGTCCTCCACCTCGCCCGCGACGAGGCGGCCCTCTCGCTCGACCTCGCCGGCGAGCCGCTCCACCGCCGCGGCTACCGCGGCGGCGCGGCCACCCTGGCGCCGCTCAAGGAGACCCTCGCCGCCGCGATCCTGCTCCTCGGCGGCGTGGACCCCGAGGCGCCTTTCGTGGATCCGATGGCCGGCTCCGGGACGCTCGCGATCGAGCACGCGCTCCGCGCCCGCCACGTCGCGCCCGGCCTCGGCCGCGCGTTCGGCTTCCAGCGCTGGCCGATGTACCGCGGCGCCCCCCAGTCCGCCTGGGACCGCATGAAGGTCGAGGCGCGCGAGGCGATCCTCCCGCGCGCGCCCGCGCCGGTGCTCGCCCGCGATCTCCACACCAAGGCCATCGACGCCCTCCACCGCAACGCCGCCGCCGCCGGGGTGGCCGCGGACGTGACCATCGAGCGCGGCGACGCGCGCGAGCTCCAGCCCATCGCGGCGCGCGGCTTCCTCGTCACGAACCCGCCCTACGGCGAGCGGCTCATGTCGGGCGAGGAGGACCCGCGCGTGCAGCAGAAGAAGCTCGGAGGCTTCTACCGCGGCCTCGCCGAGATGCTCGCCCGCCACTCCGGCTGGACCGCCGTCGTGCTCTCGGGGAACCCGCTCCTCGAGCGTGCGATCGCGCTCCGGCCCGAGGTGGATCACCGGCTCTGGAACGGCCCGCTCGAGGCGCACCTGCTGAAGTACCGCATCCCGTGAGCCGGCCGCGGGCGAGTGACGAGGACGTCGGGCCGGACCCCGCGCCGGGACGGCCGGCCTCGGACCCGACCGCGACCAGACTCTCCGTTGCAGCGCCCGCGGCGCTCGCCTACGGTTCGGCCGTGCGGCCGCTCCTCACCGTCCTCCTCGCGATGGCGCTCACGGCCTCCCTCGCGCGCGCCGCCGAGGCGCCGCGCGCCACGCCGGGCCGCGCGGCCCCGAAGGCGGCGTCTCCCGCCGGTGGAAAGGAGTCGCTCGAGCGCCGCCGGGAGGCGATCGCGCGGGAGCTCATCCGGCTCGGCGGCGAGCTGCAGCGCGCCATCGAGGCGGGCGACGTCGGGGCCTTCGTGGCGCGCGTCCCACCGGACGGGCTGCGCTGCGGCGACCGGGTCGTGCCGCGCGAGCGGGTCGAGCAGGATCTCCGCGCGGAGGGGAGCTGGCTGCACGGCGTCTTCTTCGGCGGACCCGGCCACGTCCCCTTCCCCGGGATGGCCCGCTCGCTGCGCGCCTTCTTCCGCGAGGCGCGCGAGGTGGCGGTGCTCGTCGCCTTCCGCGCGGACGCCCGCGCGGGGCCCGCCGGCCTGCCCTGCATCGACTACCGAGCGCCCGGCCTCGGGACGCCCGGGGCGCCGCTCTGCTTCGTGCGGCGCGACGGCCGCTGGTGGTTCACCGAGAGCCTGTACCCGTGCCGGTGAGGATGCGGGGCGCGGACGGGCGCCCCGCCGCGGGTCACGACGTCCCCAGCTCGCCGAGCAGCTTCTTCGCCTTCCGGAGATAGCCGCGCGGCCTCGACGCCTCGGGCATCGCCTCGCCGTCGCTCATGGCGCGCTCGAGCGTCGCGCGCGCGCCGGGACGATCGCCGAGCTTCGCCTGCGCCTCCGCGCGGAGCACGAGCACCCGGATCCGGCGCGGTCCCTCCGCGAGCGCGAGCGCGCGATCGGCGGCGCCGAGCGCGTCGGCCGGCCGCCCGAGGGCGAGGTAGAGGACGCCGAGGTTCGTGGGGGGCACGTACTCGCCGGGCAGCTCGCGCTCGGACGCGAGGAGCGCCGGGAGCATGCGCTCCGGCTCGCCGATGCGCAGCGCCGCCTGGAGCCGCTGCCCGTCGAAGGCGGAGCGCGCGAGCGGGGTCGGCGCGCGGCGGGCCTCCCCATCCAGGAACGCGAGCCAGCGGCGCGCGAGCGCCTTCGCCCCGGCCGCGTCCCCCGCCTCGGCCCGCGCCGAGGAGAGGACGTCGTACAGCCAGGAGCGGTCGTCCGCGAGGACCCCGCGCGCGTCCAGCGCACGCCGCGCGCCGGGCTCGAGCGCGGCGACCTCCGCCGCGCGCGCCTTGGCGTCCTCGAGCTCGAGCGCGCACGAGAGCCCCTGGGCGGCGACGCGCGCCGCGCTCGCGCCGCGGAGGCCGGGCAGGACCTCGCCCGCCGCGCGCGCGCAGCCGGCGGGGTCGCCCGCCATCGAGAGCGCCTGGACCGCGGCCTCGGAGGCGCGCTCCCGCGCCGGGAAGCTCTTGCCGCCCGCCGCGAGCGCCTCGTGGTAGGCCACCGCGGCCTCGGCGTGCCTCCGCGCGCCGAGGAGCCGGTCCGCGCGCGCGAGCGCCTCCTCCGCGCGCGACACCTCGCCGGCCCGGAGCTGGCGCTCACCGTCGAGCGCGATCCGCTCGATCTGCTCGGCCGTCGCGGTCCCGGCCCAGCGGACGATCACCCGCTCGTCCTCCGGGTTCACGACGAGGATGCTCGGCCACGCGTCGATCGGGAACTTGCCGACGAAGGCCGCGTTCCTGGGCTTCTCCGTGTCGATGTCGAGCCAGACGAACCGTCCGGCGAGCTTCTGGAGCCGCTTGTCCGGGAGGACGTAGGCCCGCATGAAGCGGCAGGTGGGTCACCAGGGGGCCCAGACGTCCACGACGAGCGGCACGCCGCGCGAGCGCGCCTCGGCGCGCGCGCGGTCGTAGTCGTCCGCGATGGACCGGCCCCGCGCGGTGCCGGGCGCCGCGACCGCGCGGACCGGCCCGACGAGGGCGAGCGCTGCGGCGAGGACGGCGACGGAGGCGGGGAGTCGCATGCCCGGGAGCATAGCGTCCGGGCTCCCCGCGCGACAGCGGAAGCTCACGACCGGCGCTCGCGAGCGCCGTCAGGCGCCACCGGTCCGGGTCTCGCGCGGCGGCGCCTCGGCGAGCCGCACCGGCCCGTCGCCGCGCTTCAGCGAGAGCGCGAGCGTGAAGCGCGCGACCGGCTCCTCACCGTACTTGTCCGGCACGAGCGCCGTGATCCCGACGGGCAAGGTCACGCGCTCGCCGGTCTCGTGCGTCTTGCGCACCGCCGCGGCGACGCGCGCGCCGTCGGCGCAGCGGAAGAGGACGTCGCCGTCGGCGCGCTTCAGGAACTCTCCCTTCACGTCGGCGAAGACGAGCTTCACGCCGCGGAACTTCCCGACGGTGGTGAGCCGCGCGGCGTGCAGCCCGCCGGCCAGGTCGGCGCCCGCGCACAGCGCGCCGAAGTACATGGAGCCGAGGTGGTTCCGCGTGCGCCAGCCGAGGGGGATCTCGATCTCGCAGACCTCCTCGTCGAGCCGCATCACCCGGGGCCCGACGAAGAGGAGCACCGGGATCCTGAGAGACAGCAGGCGTACGAGCGCGGTTTCCTTGAGCAGCATGAGGCTCCCCGTCGAGGTCGAGGCACGAATCATAGGGGGGAGCCCGAGACGCGGGCGTCGCCCGGGCGGGGCGCTTAAGAGAAGCGCGTGCTCGACAGCTTTCACCCGGTCGTCCGCGACTGGTTCACGCGGCGGTTCGGCGACGCGACGGAGCCGCAGACGCCCGCCTGGCGGGAGATCGACGCGCGGCGCGACGTGCTCGTCTCGGCGCCCACGGGCTCGGGCAAGACGCTCGCGGCGTTCCTCCACGCCATCGACGCCCTCCTGAAGGAGGGGCTCGCCGGCGAGCTCGGCGACCGGACGCGCGTCGTCTACGTCTCGCCGCTGCGCGCGCTCGGCAACGACATCACGAGGAACCTGCAGGCGCCGCTCGCCGAGATCCGCGCCGCGGCTCACGCGGCCGGGCTCACGCTGCCCGAGCTCCGGGTCGCGGTCCGCACCGGGGACACGCCCGCCTCGGCACGGCGCAAGCTCCTGCTCCGGCCGCCGCACATCCTCGTCACCACGCCCGAGTCGCTCTACCTCCTGCTCACGAGCGAGAGCGGGCGGGCCTCCTTGGGCGACGTCGAGGCGGTGATCGTGGACGAGATCCACGCCCTCGCGGGCGACAAGCGCGGCGCGCACCTCGCGCTCTCCCTCGAGCGGCTCGAGGCGCTCGCGCGGCGGCGGCCCCAGCGCATCGGCCTCTCCGCCACGGTCGATCCGGTGGAGGAGGTGGCGCGCTTCCTCGTCGGCTCGGAGCGGGTCGATCCGCGGGGCCGTCCGCGCTGCGCGATCGTGGAGGTCGGCCGCCGGCGCCGCTTCGACGTGGCGATCGAGGTCCCGCGCGACGAGCTCTCGTCGGTCGCCTCGAGGGAGCTGTGGGCCGAGACCTACGACCGGGTGGCCGACCTCATCCGCGAGCACCGCTCCACGCTCGTGTTCGTGGGCACCCGCAGGCTCGCGGAGCGGGCGGCGCACGCGCTCGTGGAGCGGCTCGGGGAGGGCGCCGTGTCGGCGCACCACGGCAGCCTCTCCCGCGAGCGCCGGCTCGCCACGGAGGAGCGGCTGAAGGCGGGCGCGCTGCGCGCGGTGGTGGCGACCGCCTCGCTCGAGCTCGGCATCGACGTGGGCGACGTGGACCTCGTCGTCCAGCTCGGCTCGCCGGGGGCGATCTCCACCGGCACCCAGCGCATCGGGCGCGCCGCGCACGTGCGGGGCGGCACGCCCAAGGGCCGGCTCTTCCCGATGAGCCGCGACGAGCTCGTGGAGTGCGCCGCGCTCGTGCGCGGGCTCCGGCGGGCGCGCCTCGAGCCCGTCGCGGTGCGGGCCGCGCCCCTCGACGTGCTCGCCCAGCAGCTCGTGGCCGAGGCGACCTGCGGGTCGATCCACGAGGACCGCCTCTACGCGCTCGCGCGGCGCGCCTGGCCGTACCACGACCTCGCGCGGGCCGACTTCGACGCGGTGGTGGAGATGCTCTCGGAGGGGATCGCCACCACGCCCGGCCGCACCACCGCGCTCCTCCACCGCGACGGCGTGCACGGCCGCGTCAAGGCGCGGCGCGGAGCGCGCATCGCCGCGCTCACCGGCGGCGGGACCATCCCCGACACCGCGCAGTACGCCGTGGTGGCCGAGCCGGAGGGCGTGACCATCGGGCAGGTGGACGAGGACTTCGCGGTGGAGAGCCTGGCGGGCGACGTGTTCCTGCTCGGCACGACCTCCTGGATGATCCGGCGCGTGGAGGCCGGGATCGTCCGGGTCGAGGACGCCCACGGCGCTCCGCCGGGCGTCCCGTTCTGGAACGCGGAGGCGCCGGGGCGGAGCGGCGCCCTGTCGGCGGAGGTGTCGGCGCTGCGCGCGGAGCTCGAGCCGCGCCTCGCCGACCCCCAGGCGGCCGTCGCCTGGCTCGCGGCGGAGGCGGCGCTGCCCGAGGCGGGCGCGCGCCAGGTGGTGGACTACCTCGCGGCGGGGCGCGCGGCGCTCGGCGCGCTGCCCACGCAGGACACGCTCGTCGCGGAGCGCTTCTTCGACGAGGCCGGCGGGATGCAGCTCGTCCTGCACGCGCCGTTCGGCGCGCGCACCAACCGCGCCTTCGGGCTCGCGCTCCGCAAGCGCTTCTGCCGCACGTTCGACTTCGAGCTGCAGGCCGCCGCGACCGACGACGGCGTGCTCCTCTCGCTCGGGCCGCAGCACGCGTTCCCGCTCGAGACCATCTTCTCCTACGTCACGCCCGCGACGCTCGACGAGGTGCTCGAGCAGGCGGTGCTCCAGGCGCCCATGTTCGGCGTGCGCTGGCGCTGGAACGCCACGCGCGCGCTCGCCATCCCCCGCCTCTTCAGGGGCAAGCGCATGCCTCCGCCCATCGCGCGGATGCGCGCCGAGGACCTGCTCGCCGCGGTCTTCCCGGCGCAGGTCGCCTGCCAGGACAACGCGCCGGGCGGGCCGATCGAGGTGCCCGCTCACCCGCTCGTGCGCGAGACGCTGCGCGACTGCCTCACCGAGGCGATGGACGCGGCCGGGCTCCGGAGCTTGCTCGCGCGGATCGCGGCCGGCGAGGTGCGGCTGCTCGCGGTGGACACGCCCGAGCCCTCGCCGCTCTCGCACGAGCTCCTCAACGCCCGGCCCTGGGCGTTCCTCGACGACGCGCCGCTCGAGGAGCGCCGCGCGCGGGCCGTCGCGGTGCGGCGGTCGTTGCCGGCGGCCGAGGCGAGCGGCATCGGCGCGCTCGATCCCGCCGCCATCGCGGAGGTCGCCGAGCAGGTGTGGCCCGCGCCGCGCGACGCGGACGAGGTGCACGACGCGCTCCTCGATCTGGGGATCCTGCCGCTGGCGCCCGCGTCCGGATGGGAGCGGTGGCTCGGCGAGCTCGAGGCGGCGGGGCGGGCGGCCGTGATGACCGTGGGTGAGGGCCGGTGGTGGGTGGCGGCGGAGCGGGTGGGAACGGCGAGGGGGGCGGCGGGGGAGCTGAGCGCCTCGACCTCGACCTCGACCGCGAGCCCGACCTCGAACCCGACCTTCTCCCCTCCCCTCTCCCCGCTCGCGTCCGAGCGCATCCCCGAGGATCCGGTCCTCGCCCTCGTCCGCGGCTGGGTCACCCACCTCGGCCCCACCACCGCCGTCGACCTCGCCGGGCGCATCGGGCTCTCCGAAAGCGCCGCCGCGTCCGCGCTGCTCCGCCTCGAGGCCGAGGGGCTCGTCCTGCGCGGCTCCTTCCTCGCCGGATCGCCCTGGTCCGCCGACGCGCCGCACTGGTGCGAGCGGAGCGTGCTCGCGCGCATCCACCGCCTCACCCTCGGCCGGCTGCGCCGCGAGATCGAGCCCGCCAGCGCCGCCGTGTTCCTCCGCTTCCTCGCGCGCTGGCAGCACGTCGCGCCGGGCACGCGGCTCCACGGCGCGCGGGGCCTCGCCGAGGTCCTGGGACAGCTCCAGGGCTTTCACGCCGCCGCGGGCGCGTGGGAGCGCGATCTCCTGCCCGCGCGCGTCGCCGGCTACGAGCCCGGCATGCTGGACGGGCTGTGCTCGTCCGGTGAGGTCGCCTGGGGCCGGCTGCACGTGGCGCCGCCGCAGGACGGCCCGCCGCGCCGCAAGGGCGCCCCCACCCGCTCGGCCCCGGTGACGCTCGCGCTGCGCGAGGAGCTCCCCTGGCTGCTCGAGGCCATCGCGCCCGAGCGACCGCCGCTCGGCGAGATCGCGGGCGCGCTCGTCGCGGTGCTCGCGCGGCGTGGCGCCTCGTTCCTCGCCGAGCTCGCGGCCGCCGTCGGCGCGCCTGCGGGGGAGACCGAGGAGGCGCTGTGGGAGCTCGTCTCCGCCGGGCTCGTGACCTGCGACGGGTTCGCCGGGCTTCGCACGCTCATCGCGCCGCCGCCGCGCGGCCGGGTCGTCCGGCCGGGGAGCGCGGGGGGACGGTGGGCGCTGCTGAGGCCGACCCCGACCGAGAGTTCCGCGCTTCGTCCCACGGACCGCGTCGCGGCCGGCTCGAGCTCGTCCCGCCCGACCGAGAGTTCCGCGCCACGTACCGCCGGACGCGGGACGGACGGCGACCTCTCCCCGGAGACGCTCGACCGCGTGGCGCGCCAGTACCTGCGCCGCTACGGCGTCGTCTTCCGCGATGTCCTGGCTCGCGAGTCTCGCCCGCCGCCCTGGCGCGATCTCGTCCGCGTCTACCGGTCGCTCGAGGCGCGCGGTGAGATCCGCGGCGGTCGCTTCGTGGTGGGCTTCAGCGGTGAGCAGTTCGCGCTGCCGGAAGCGGTGGACGCGCTCCGCGCCGCGCGGCGCGCGGGGGATGGGAACCCCGACCGGCTCGACCTCTCCGCGTCCGACCCGCTGAACCTCGCCGGCATCCTCACTCCCGGGCCGCGCATTCCCGCCGCGCCAGGGAGCCGCGTCATGCTCGAGGGCGGCGTTCCCGTCGCCGCGATCGTGCAGGGCACGCAGGCGGGGACGGGGTGATGGTGACGGCGGCGATACCTCCTAGCGCGCCCCGGGAACCGGGGGCCGGGGGGCCGGGTCCGGACCAGCGCGGCCGGGACCCCCGTTGACGAGCCGAACGACGGCGCCGCTCTCGAACCAGTCGAGCAGGTTCACGGCGCCGGGCACCTGATCGATGCGGAACGACTCCGCGGCCTCCATCCCGAGCGCGTCCGCCAGGATTGCCCGGTTCACGCCGGCATGGGCGACCACCAGCACCGTCTCGCCGGGGTGCTTCGCGCGGAGAGCGGCCATCGCCTCGAGGGCACGAGCCGAAATGCCCGGGAACCCGTCTCCGCCGGGGAACGTGACCTCGTGCGGGCGCGCGAGCCAGGCGGCGCAGGTCTCCGGGTCGCGCGCTCGTGCCTCCTCCCAGGTGAGCCCCTCGAACGCGCCGAAGTCCACCTCCCGGAGTCCCGGCACCTGCTCGATCCCGAGCGAGCGGCCGGCGGCGAGGAGCCGCGCCGTCTGCATTGCACGCCGCGCCGGGCTCGCGCACACCGCCGCGACCTCGATCTCGCGGAGCCAGCGCGCCACCCGGCGGATCCGCGCCCTTCCCGCCGCCGAGAGCGGCGGATCGAGCCGCCCGCAGATCCGCCCCGGCTCGATCGCCGCCTCGCCGTGCCGCACGAGGATGACGCGCGTCGCGCCGCTCGGCCGCGGGGCTATCACGGCGCCGCCAGCCCCACGCCGAGCACGAGCACGAGCGCCTCGGCGAGCTCGCCCGTGGCCCCCAGCGTGTCGCCGGTCATCCCGCCGATGCGGCGACGGCAAAACCCGGCGAACGCGGCGCCGGCGAGCGCGACCGTCGCCCACGCCACCGCGCCCCGGACTCCCGCGAGGCCGAGCGCGACGCCGAGCGCGAGCGCCGTCGCGCCGGCCACCTCGGGCGGGCCGACGTGCGCCGCCACCGAGGCCCCGAGCCCGTCGGGCCGCGCACTCGGCGCGAGGCGGGCGACAGGCACGAGCACCCAGCGCGACAGCGCGCCCGCGAGCGGGAGCCATGCGGCGGCGCCGGGCCGACTGAGGAGTGCCGCGATCGCGGCCACCTTCACGAGCAGCGCGAGGACGAGCGCCGCGGCGCCGTAGGCGCCCACCGCGTGATCGCGCATGATCCGCAGCGCGTCCTCCGCGTTCCTTCCGCCTCCGAGCCCATCGGCGGTGTCGGCGAGGCCGTCCAGGTGAAGCGCGCCCGTCATCGCGGTCCCGAGCGCGACGACGAGGATCGCCGCGAGAGGCGGCGGCAGCGCGCGGACGAGGAGGAGGCCGGCGGCAGCGAGGACCGCGCCGAGCGCGGCGCCCACCGCGGGGAAGAACAGCATCGCGCGCCCCACCTCGCGCGCGCCCGCCTCCGCCCGCACCGGCGCCGGGAGCCGCGTCAGAAACGCGAGCGCGACCGCGAGCCGGCTCACGCGCCCACCGCCGCCGGCCGGGCGACCCTGACGCCCGCGAGCCCGCAGAGGAGCTCCCAGTCGAGGTGTGTGGCGAGCGCGTCGGCGAGCCGGTCGTACTCCGCATCGCGGCTGGGGATGAGCGGGCCCGCGGGCGCGGCGAGGCTCCGCCGGTCGCGGAGCCGCGCGAGCAGCGCCGCGCGCACTGCGTCGTCCTCGAGCACGCCGTGGACGAGCGTCCCGACGACGGCGCCGTCCGCCGACACCGCCCCGTCCTCCGCATCGCACGCCGCCCCGTTCCGCGCGACGAGCCGAAGCGCCGGCGCTCCGGAGAGCCGCTCGACCTCTCCCATGTGGATCTCGTACCCGCGCACCTCGCCGCCGCCGGCGGGGGCGAGCAGCCTGGCGGCCGCGTGCGCGCGCACGCGCGCGGTCGTCTTCTGCCGCCGGAAGCGAGTCACGATCGGAAGGATCCCGAGCCCGGCCACCTCGGCCTCATCCGACTCCACGCCATCCGGGTCGAGCAGCGCGTCGCCGAGCATCTGGCAGCCACCGCACACCGCGAGGACCGGCTCGCCTCGCGCAGCGCGCTCCCGGAGCGCCGGCGCGACGCCGCTCTCGCGGACCCAGCGCAGGTCCGCCGCGGTGCTCTTCGATCCCGGAACGATCACGAGATCCGCGCCGCGCAGCTCCTCCGGCCGATCGACGTAGCGCACCACCACGCCCGGCTCGTGCTCGAGCGCGTCGAACTCGTCGTAGTTCGAGATGCGCGGGAGCCGCACGATCGCGATCTCCAGCTCGCCCGGCGCGGCCCGTCGGGTCCGCCAGCGATGGTCGAGCGAGACCGAGTCCTCCTCCGAGATCCGCAGCCCGCGCAGGTACGGGAGCACGCCCGCGACCGGCACGCCCGTCCGCTCGCGCAGGAACGCGAGCCCCGGCTCGAGGAGCCTGAGGTCGCCCCGGAACTTGTTCACGAGGAAGCCGCCCACGAGCGCGCGCTCGTCGGGCTCGAGGAGCATCAGCGTCCCGACGAAGGCCGCCAGGACGCCGCCCCGATCGATGTCGCCCACGAGGAGCACCCGCGCGCCGGCCGCCTTCGCGACGTCCATGTTGACGATGTCGCGTTCCTTCAGGTTCACCTCTGCGGGGCTCCCGGCGCCCTCGATCACGACGAGGTCGACCTGGAGGCGGAGCCGCGCGAGCGCCTCGCGCACCACGGCCCGCAGCTCGGGCTTCCGGGCGTGATAGTCGGCGGCGCTCATGCTCCCCGATGGACTGCCGAGCACGATCACCTGCGAGCGGGAGTCCCCCTCGGGCTTGAGCAGGATCGGGTTCATGTCGACGGCGGCGTCGATGCCGGCCGCCTCCGCCTGCACCGCCTGGGCGCGTCCGATCTCGCCGCCGTCCACGGTCACGGCGGAGTTGAGGGCCATGTTCTGGGCCTTGAAGGGCGCGACGCGCAGGCCCGCCCGCCGGAACAGCCGGCACAGGCCGGTGACGACGAGACTCTTGCCGACCGACGAGGCTGTCCCCTGCACCATGATGACGGCGGCGGTCATGACAGCTCCTTCTCGAGCGAGGCGAGGAACACCTCGCGGTCTTGGGCGGGCCGCGCCGCGACGCGGACGAAGCCGGGGAGGCCGAACGACGTGCAGTCCCGCACCAGCACGCGTCGCGCGAGCAGCCGCCGGCGCAACGCGGCGCCGTCGCCGGCGCGGAACACGAGGTAGGGCGCGACGGAGGGCGGCGCCTCGAGGCCGAGCCGGGCGAGGCCCTGGCGGAGCGCCTCCCGGTCGACCGAGAGCCGGGCCCGGCTCGCCGCCACGAACGGTTCCTCGCCGAGCGCGGCGAGCGCGGCGGCCTGCGCGGGGGCGCTCGTCGACCAGGTCGGGCGCGCTGCGTCGAGGGCGGCGATGAGCCCGGGGTCGGCGAGGAGATACCCCACTCGCAGACCCGGGATGGCGTGCTCCTTGGTGAGGGAGCGGACGCGCGCGACGTTGAGGGGGAGCGTGACGTCCGCCTCGGCGTGCCGGTCGGAGAGCGCGAGGAACGACTCGTCGAGGACGAAGAGGACGTGGGGGTGTGCGCGCGCGAGGCGCGCGACGTCGGCGGAGGGCACGGCGGCGCCGGCGGGGCTCGTCGGCGAGGCGAGGTAGGCGGCGGCGGCGCCCGAGGACGCGAGCCGCTCGGACACCGCCTCGAAGTCCACCGAGAGCCCACGCGCCGGGTCGGGCGACCACTCGATCGCGTCGCCGCCGGCAGCCGCGACGCCCGCGCGGAACTCCGAGAACGCGGGCTCGACGACCAGCGCTCGCCTGCCCGCGCGCGCGACGTGGCGGGCGAGATCCCACAGGAGCTCCGCCGCGCCGTGCGCGAACAGGACGCCGCCCGGCTCGACCCGCCACCGCGCGGCGAGGGCCGCCCGGACCGTCTCGGCCCGAGGCTCAGGGTAGCGCGAGACGTCCGCGCCCCGCGCCGCCGCCGCGACGGCCGGCGCAGGGCCGTACGGGTTCACGTTCACGCTGAAGTCGATCACGTCGGCGGCCGCGAGACCGAGCGCGGCGAGCTCGGCGGCGACGGGGCCGCCGTGGACGCGGGGCCGGTCAGGCGAGCTCACGCCATCCCCCCGTCGCCGCGGCGAGCGCGACCCCGACCGCCGCGGCGGCGACCGCCGCGAGCAAGGCGATCCGCCACGCCGCCGAGATGGTTTCCGCGGTGACCGGCCGGATCGGATCGCCGAGCCGGTACTGCCCGACCTTCTCGAGCTCGACGCCGAGCAGGCCGGCCATCGCCGCCATCGGGCGCCCGGCGTTCGGGCTCTCGGTCCGGGCGCCGTCGCGCAGGAGCACCGCCAGCCCGCGCCGCGCGTCGGCGCCGCAGGCGAGCCCCGCGACGAGGAGGAGCGCGGCGGTGACGCGCGCAGGGACGAGGTTCAGGAGATCGTCGAGCCGGGCTGAGGCCTTGCCGAGCCACTCGTGCCGCCCGCGGTACCCGACCCGCGCGTCGAGCGTGTTCACCGCGCGGTACGCGACCGCGCCGGGGACGCCGAGGACCGCCCAGAAGAGGAGCGGCGCGACCGCGCTGTCGGACGCGTTCTCCGCCACGGACTCCACCGCCGCCGCCGCCACGAGCGGCGCGTCCAGGCGGTCCGGGTCCCGGCTGCAGAGCGCCCGCAGCGCCGCGCGCGCCTCGTCGAGCGCGCCCCGCCCGAGCGCGCGCGACACCGCGCCCGCCGCGTCGCCGAGGGCGCGCACCGCGAAGCTCGACTTGAGCAGCATCGCCTCCACCGCGATCGAGAGCGCCGGCCACGGTCGCGCAGCCAGGCAGAGGAGCAGGGCGCCGCCAGCGAAGAGCGCCGGCAGCGCGAGCGCCATCACCGCGCCGTATGCCAGCGGCCCGGCGCGACCGGCTACGGGGGCGCGCCGCTCGAGCGCCGAGATCGCCCACCCCATCCAGACGACCGGGTGCAGGCGCGCCGGGAACTCGCCGATGACGAGGTCGAGCGTGAGGGCGCCGGCGAGGACCGACGCTGCGTGGAGCCCGGGCGACATTCGTCAGCGCCCCGCGTCGGTGACGCCCGCGCCCTCGAACGTCGCCATCTCGTCGAGCACGCGGGCGGCGGCCTCGATGACGTGGAACGCGAGCGCCGCGCCAGTCCCCTCGCCGAGCCGCAGGTCGAGAGCGAGGAGCGGCTCCTTGCCGAGCGCGCGCAGCACGGCGCGGTGGCCCGCCTCCACGGAGCGGTGCGACGCGAGCACCGCGTCCGCGGCGCGCGGCGCGAGGCGCGCGGCGGCGAGGGCGGCGGCGCTCGCGATGAACCCGTCCGTCACCACGGGCACGCGGCGCGCGGCCGCGCCGAGGACCACCCCGGCGAGCCCGGCGATCTCGAACCCGCCCAGCGCGGCGAGCGTGCCGAGCGGGTCGGACGGATCGGGACGGTTCACCGCGAGCGCGCGATTCACGACGTCGACCTTGTGTGCGTGAGTGGCGTCGTCGATCCCGGTGCCACGCCCGGTGACCTCGGCCGCGGGGAGGCCCGTGAACGCAGCGGTGAGCGCGCTCGCCGGCGTGGTGTTGCCGATGCCCATCTCCCCGATCCCGAGCACGTGCACGCCCTCGTCGGCGAGCTCGCGAGCGACGCCGATCCCGGCCTCGACCGCCCTGGCCGCCTCCTCGCGGGTCATCGCCGGGCCGCGCGCCAGGTTGCGCGTGCCCGCCCCGATGCGCCGGTCGCGCACGCCCGCGAGCCCGGGGATGGGGAGCTTCACGCCCATGTCCACGACGATCACCCTGGCGCCGGCGTGCCGCGCGAGCACGTTGATCGCCGCGCCGCCGGCAGCGAAGTTGGCGACCATCTGCGCGGTCACCTCCTGGGGGTACGCCGAGACGCCCTCGGCGGCGACCCCGTGGTCGCCGGCCATCACCACCACCGCCTTCACGGCCGCGCGCGGCGTGGCGGTGCCCTGGATCGCGGCGAGCGCGCAGGCGATCTCCTCCAGGCGCCCGAGGCTTCCGCGCGGCTTGGTCTTGCCGTCGAGCCGGCGTTGCACGGCGGCGGCGGCGGCCGAGTCGGGCAGGGGGATCGCGGCGCAGGTGGTCTCGAGCGAGGTCATGGTGGGGTCTCCGGGTGGATGAGGGTGAGGGGGCCGGGGCGGAGGCGCAGGACGCACCCGAGGGTCGCGAGATAGATGCGGTCGGCGTCGCGGGCGAGCCGCTGGTGAGCGCGGCCGGCCGCGTCGCGGAACGCGCGCCCGAGGGCGCTCTCCGGCACGACGCCCATGCCCACCTCGTTCGTGACGAGCACCGCGTGCACGCGGCGGCGCGCCAGCACCCCGGCGACGGCCTCGACCTGCGCCGCGACGGCGGCGGCGCCGTCGCCGCGCAGGAGCAGGTTGGAGATCCAGAGCGTGAGGCAGTCGACGACGACCACGTCGGCGTCGGCGCGCTCGAGCGCGCCCGCGAGGTCGAGCGGCTCCTCCACCGTGAGGAACGCGCCGCCGCGCTCCGCGTGGTGCGCGGCGATCCGCTCCTCCATCTCGCGATCGAACGCCTGCGCGGTCGCCACGAAGACCCGGCGAGCGCCGAGCCCGCGCGCGAGGTGAAGCGCGAACGCGCTCTTCCCGGAGCGGACCCCACCACCCACGAGGACGATCTCCGCCGCGCTCATCGAGCCCGCTCCGAGAGCCACGCCGCCGCGCCGCGCGCCACCGCGTCGTGCACCGCCGCGCCGACCACGTAGCCGAGCGCCGTGTGCTTCCCGGCGTACCGCGCCCCGTTCGGCCGCTCCGGAGCGGCGATCACGATGCAGTCGGTGCCGGTGCCGCTCGCAGGCGCGCCGCTCATCTGGCTCGCGACGCCCGCCTCGCGCACCGCGAGCGTGCGCGCCTCGGCGGCGAGGGAGAGCGCCTCCAGCAGCGCCTCCTCGGAGAGCGGCACTCCGACCTGACACAGCACGTTGATCGTCCCGATGCGCCCGGAGGGACCGGGAGGGTCGCCGGCGCGGAGCGCGTTCCCGAGCCCCACCGTGGCCACGCACCGCGCCGCGACCTCGCCCGCGCGCCGCTCACAGACGACGTGCCGCGAGAGCGCCGCGCTGGTGAGGAGGCCGACCGCGTCGGCGAGGTCCGCCTCGGCGAGCTGCGTGGAGAGGAACCGCGCGGCATCCACGGGCGGCCGCAGCTCCCCGTCGTGCACCTCGCGCCAGGCGACCGCGCTCGCGATCCGGCGCCCGCCGTTCACGATCGCCCAGGAGAGGACCGCGTGCGGCCCAGGAAGGCGGACCACGAGCCAGCGACCGTCGAGCGCCGGGGCGCCGGCCCGCGCGAGGACGGCGGTCATCGCGCGCCCCCCCGCGTCGCGGCGCAGGCGCCGACGAGCGCCTCCGCCACGGCCGGGCACGACGCCCAATGCGCGTGGACGTACGAGGCGAGGACGTTGGGTGCCGGCGCGTAGCCCTCCAGGAGCGGCTCGCCGCGGCGGCGCGCGACGGCGTAGACCCGCGGCACGGCGTCGGGCACCCCCGCGAGCTCGGAGTAGCGGAACTGGTGACCGCGGAAGCGCGCGCCGGCGGGGCCCGCGAGCGACGGCGCGCGCGTGGTCACCTCGACGTAGCCGAGCGCCTGGAGCCGCTCGTGCACGATGGCGGTCCCCGGGAGGAGCCCGACGCCCGCGTGCACGCGCCCGTCGCGGGTCCTGATCGCGGCGGCGAGCGCCATCAGCCCGCCGCACTCTGCGTACACGGGCCGGCCGGACGCCGCCAGCGCGCGGACGTCGCGGAGCATCCCGACGTTCGCGGCGAGCGCGGGCGCGTGCTCCTCGGGGTAGCCGCCGCCCAGGTACAGCCCGTCGACGTCCGGGAGACCCGCGTCGTGGAGCGGCGAGAAGCGGACGAGCGTCGCGCCGAGCGCCTCGAGGCGGGCGAGGTTGTCCTCGTAGTAGAAGTGAAACGCCTCGTCGTGCGCGACCCCGATCCGGCAGCGCGACGCCACCCGCGGGCTCGGCGCCGGGTCCGGCAGCGCGAGCGGCGGGGCCGCCCGGGCGGCTGCGAGCAGCGCGTCGACATCGAGCCACTCCTCCGCGAGCCGCGCCCAGGCGGCGACGCGGTCGTCGGGGAGCACCCGGCGCGACGCGGTGACGAGCCCGAGGTGGCGCTCCGGGAACGCGAGGTCCGCGCGGGCGGGGAGGCCGCCCACGACCGGCGGCGCCGCGACGGCCTCGCGCAAGAGCTCGAGATGCCCGCGGCTCCCCACGCGGTTGCACACGAGCGCCGCGACCCGGAGCCGCGGATCGAAGCCGGCGAGGCCGCCGGCGACCGCGGCCGCCGTCCGCGCCATCCCGGAGGCGTCGAGCACGATCGCGACGGGCGCCTCCAGCCACCGGGCGATCTCCGCGGTCGAGCCCGCGTCGGAGGCGGGCGACGCGCCGTCGTGGAGCCCCATGACCCCCTCGACGATCGCCACGTCCGCGCCGCGCACGGCGCTGGCGAACGTGGCCAGCACCCCGTCCCGCCCCATCATCCAGCCGTCGAGGTTGTGGGAGGGCGCGCCCGCCGCGCGCGCGTGGTAGCCCAGGTCGAGGTAGTCCGGGCCGCACTTGAACGCGGCGACGCGCAGCCCGCGGCCGCGCAGCGCGGCGAGGAGCGCGACCGCGAGCGTGGTCTTGCCGGAGCCGCTCGACGCCGCTCCGAGGACGAGCCGCGGGATCTCGAAGGGCGCCGTCATCAGAAGTCCACCCCGGCGATCGCCCTCACGCCCCGCGCGAAGGGGTGCTTCACCGCCCGCATCTCGGTCACCAGGTCCGCCGCGTCCACGAGCGACGACGGCGCGTCGCGGCCGGTCACGACGACCGTCGTCTCGACCGGGCGCGCCGCCATCGCCGCGAGGACCTCGTCGCAGCTCACGTACCCGTGGTTCAAGACGTGCGTGAGCTCGTCGAGGACGACGATCCGGTGCCGGCCCGCCGCGACGAGCTCCCGCGCCCGCGCCCATGCAGCCCGCGCGGCGCGCGCGTGCACCTCCGGGTCGTCTCCCTTCCAGGTGAACCCCTCGCCGAGCGTGAGGAGCTCGAGCCCAGGGAGCCGCTCCGCGAGGAGCCGCTCGCCCGTCTTCCAGCGGCCCTTCACGAACTGCAAGACCACGACGGGCAGCCTTCGGCCCAGCGCGCGGAAGGCCATCCCGAGCGCGGCGGTGGTCTTGCCCTTCCCGTCGCCGGTGTAGACGACGAGGATCCCGCGGGTCGCGCCGGTCACGCGGCCTCCCCGGCGGACACGAGCGCGAGGAGCCGCTCCCGGATCGTCACCACCTCGCCCACGACGACGAGCGCGGGCGCACCCCCGCCGCGCAGGCCGACGCGCGCCGCGAGGTCGGCGAGCGTCCCCACCACCACCTCCTGCTCCGGCCACGTCGCCGCCGAGATCCAGGCGGCCGGCGTGGTCGCGGGGCGGCCGCTCTCGACGAGACGCGCGAGGTTCGGGCCCAGCGAGCGCGAGGCCATGTACAGCACGAGCGTTCCGCTCCCGGCGAGCCTCCTCCAGTCCGTCCGCGCGGGCGCCTCCGAGCGGGTGAGGTCGTGGCCGGTCGCGAAGGTCACGTCCGAGCTGACCTCCCGGTGCGTGAGGGGGATCCGCGCCGCGGCGGCGGCACCGAGCGCGGCGGACACGCCGGGGACGACCTCGAACGGCACCCCCGCCGCCGCGAGCTCCTCGGCCTCCTCGCCCCCGCGGCCGAACACGAAGGGATCGCCTGCCTTGAGCCGCACGACGCGCTTCCCCGCACGAGCGCGCTCGAGGATGTCCGGGTGGAGCCGCAGCGGCCCCCGGGTGCGCCCGTGACACCGGCGGCCGACCGGGAGGCGCTCCGCGCCGGGCGGCGCGAGCGCGAGGAGCGCCCGAGGCACGAGCTCGTCGTACGCCACGACGTCCGCCGCACGGAGGAGCTCCCGCGCGCGAACGGTGAGGAGGCCGGGATCGCCTGGGCCGGCGCCGACGAGATCGACGCGCCCACCGCGCGGACGCTCGCGCCCGACCACCGCGCACGCCCACTCGAGCCGCGCTGCGGGGGTGTCGAGCCCGGGGGGCAGGTGATGCACGCGCGCGGGCACGGCGTGGGCCCTCAAGAGCCCCTCGAGCACGAGCTGGTATCGCAGCTCGACATACGGCTCCGCCGACCGGACCCCGTCGCGCTCGTACGGGATAACGCCCCAGGGCAGGACCAGGATCGCGGCATACGAGGCGGCGTGCGCGGCCGACGCCTCGAGGAGCGCCCCGGTCCCGGGGTCGCCCGTCGAGGCGCAGCCGTGGTGGAGCGCGTAGGCGGCGAGGTCCAGGCTGCAGTTGTCGGCCACGAACTCCGTGTGGGCGCCCTCGGCGGCCACCCGCTGCCGCCAGAGCTCCTGGAGGACCGCCCTCGCCTCGCCGGGCGCGAGCCCTGGGAGCGGATGCCCGCCCCCGTCGATCCAGGCGCGAGTCTCCTCGGGCACGACGGAGAGCCCGAGCCGCGCCGCGAGCGCGCGCGCCAGCGTCGTCTTGCCGGAGCCGGCCGAGCCGGTGACCGCGATGCGGAGCGGCGCGCTCATCCCTCTCCCTCCGTGCGCGCCGCGCGGAACGCGTGGCCGAACTCCGGCGCGTAGAGCCGCGAGGCCGGGAAGCCCTCGGCATCGAGCGCGGGGCCGACCAGCACCATCGCGGTCGCGTCGATGCCCTCCGCGCGAGCGAGCGCCGCGAGGTCCCCCAGGCGGCCGCGGATGACCCGCTCGTCCGGCCAGCTCGCGCGGTGAACGATGGCGGCGGGGCAGTCCCGGCCGTACGCCGGAGCGAGCGCGGCGACCGCCTCGTCGAGGCGCCGCGCGGAGAGGAACAGCGCGAGCGTCGCCCGGTGACTCGCGAGCGACGCGAGGTCCTGCCCCTCCGGCACGGGCGTCCGGCCGGCGGCGCGGGCGAGGATCACCGTCTGCGAGACGCCGGGCACGGTGAGCTCGCGGCGAAGCGCGGCGGCGGCGGCAGTGAAGGACGATACGCCCGGGACGACCTCGTACGGGATCCCGAGCGCGTCGAGCCGGCGCATCTGCTCGGCGGTCGACCCGAACAGGAGCGGGTCGCCGGTGTGCACCCGCGCGACGTCCTCGCCGCGCCCGTGCGCCTCGCGCATCTCCGCGAGGATCTCGTCCAGGGTCATGCCCGCCGAGTCGAGGACGCGCGCGTCCGGGCGGGCGCGCGCCACGACCACGCGCGGGACGAGAGAGCCCGCGAAGATCACCACCGGGCAGCGGGCGATCAGGTCCGCGCCGCGGACGGTGACGAGGTCGGGCGCGCCCGGACCCGCGCCCACGAAGTGCACCGTCATCGCGACTCCTCGGCGGAGAGCCCCGCCCCCGCCCGGCCGTACTTCTCCGCGTAACCGCGGGGCGTGACGAGGAGCCCCTCGAACGCGAAGCTCCGGCTCGACCCCACGATCACGGTGGTGGTCATGCCGATCTCCTCGTCGAGCAGCCGCTCGAGCGTGGTGACGACCGCGCGCTGCCCGCCGCGGAAGGCGTCCGTCACCACCGCCGCCGGGGTCGCCAGGCCGCGGTGACGCACGAGCAGCGCGTGGGCCTCCGCGAGTGGGCGGCGACGACGGGTGCTCGCCGGGTTGTAGAGCCCGATCACGAAGTCGGCGGCGGCCGCCGCCTCCAGCCGCCGCGCGATCACCTCCCACGGCGTGAGGAGGTCCGAGAGGGAGATCGCGCAGAAGTCGTGGCCGAGCGGCGCGCCCACGAGCGCCGCGCAGGAGCCGAGCGCGGTGACGCCCGGGACGATGGTCACGGCCGGCGCGTCGCCGGGCCGCCAGCCCGCGTCCCGCAGGATCTCGAGGACCAGGCTCGCCATCCCGTACACGCCGGGGTGGCCCGAGGACACGAGCGCCACGCGCCGCCCCGCCCGCGCGCGCGCGATCGCCTCGCGCGCCCGCTCCGTCTCACCGGTCATCCGGCCGGCGACGATCTCCTTTCCGGCGAGGAGCGGCGCGGCGAGATCGAGGTAGGTCCGGTAGCCGAGGACGACCTCGGCCTCCTCGACGGCGGTGCGCGCCGCCGGGGTCAGCTGGTCGAGCGCCCCGGGCCCGAGCCCCACGATCGACAGCGATCCCATGCCCATCACGTCTCCTCCCGCGCGGCGCGCGCGACCGCCACCGTCACCGATTGGCCCTCGTCCGCGTCCCGCCGCACCTGCTTCGGGACGAGCAGCCGCGCGGCGCGCGCCGCGAGGAGCGCGGCTGGCTCGGCGACGGCCCGCGTCCCGACATGCCTCCGGACGACCTCCGACGGCCGCTCGATCCCGACGGCCGCCTCGAGCGCGGCGGCGTCGAAGAGGCGCAGCGGACACCCGAGCCGCGCCGCCAGCGCGACGATCCCCGCCTCGTCCCGCTTCAGGTCGATCGTGCCCACCGCACCGATCGACGCGGGCGCGAGCCCGTGCGCCTCGAGGACGTCGCGCACCGCGCGCCACACGGCGTCCGCCGACGCGCCGCGATCGCAGCCCACGCCCACCGAGAGCGTGCGCGGGCGCCAGAGCACCGCCCTCGCGAGCACCGCCTCGTCGCGGATGACGCGGTCGGTGATCGCGACGATGGCCGCCCACCGCGCCGCGTCGGCGCCGTCGAGCGACGGCGCGACCGCGATGTTCGCGGGGAGCGGCGCGCCCGCGGGCCACCACGCGCCTCCGCCCGCCTCGTCCACCACGAGCACCGGCGCCCCGTTCACCAACGCCGCCGCTGCCCGGGTGGCGTTGCCGCGCGGATCCTCCAGGGTCCAGCCGAGCTCCCGCCCGAGCAGATCGACGCGCAGCGTGCCCCGCGCGTCCGAGGCCGTGGTCACCACCGGCGCGGCGCCGACGGCGTGGGCGACCTCCGTTGCGAGCGCGTTGGCGCCGCCCGCATGCCCGGAGAGGAGCGCCACCGCGAAGCGGCCCGCCTCGTCGAGGCACACCACCGCGGGATCCGTCCACTTGCTCGCGACGAGCGGCGCCACGAGGCGAACCGTCGCGCCGACCGCGAGCACGAACACGTGACCGTCGTATTCGGCGAAGGCACGGGCCACCGCCGAGCGCATGGGCAGCGGGAACGTGCGCGCGCCCGGCGCCGCCGACGCGACCGGCTCCGCGACGAGCAGCTCCCCGCCGAGCGCGCCGGCGACGCGCGCGCCCAGCGCCGCGCCGCCGCGAGTGACGGCATGGACGGCGAGGCGCCGGGTCACGCGCCCTCCCCCGCCCGCGTCCGCACGAGCACCGTGGTGAAGTAGCCGTGCGGGAGCGCGTCCATGTCCGCGAGCGGCGCGACCCGCTCGCCGGGCCTCGACGCCTCGGCCACGACCCACGCCCGCTCCGCGCACCCCGCGCGCGACAGCGCGACGCGGAGCTCGGGGAGGTGCCGCCCCGCCTTGAGCAGGAGCAGCGTCTCGAAGTCGCGCGCGAGCCGGGGGAGGTCCTCGAGCGCGCGGGACGCGGGGAGCACCGCGACCCGGTCGTCGCCGTCGGCGAGCGGAACGCGGGCGGCGGCGGCGACCGCCGTGATGGACGAGACGCCGGGGACCACCTCGACGCGCGCGCCGAGGCCGGTCGCGGCGTCGAGCACGTCGAGGAACGTGCTGTACAGGAGCGGGTCACCCTCGGTGACGAACGCGACATCGCGCCCCGCCACGAGCCGGGCGCGGACGGCGCCCGTGGCGGCATCGCGCGCGGCGCGCCGGGCGATGGGGTCGCGGGTCATCGGGAAGGTGAGCGGGAGCGTCTCCTGTCCCGGCACCTCGCCCGTCGCCTCGCGCGCGGTGCGGAGCGCGAGCGATGCGCCGCCTTCGGAGGGCCGGGGGGCGGCCAGCACCGCCGCCCGGCGAAGCACCGCGACCGCGCGCAGGGTGAGGAGGTCGGGGGCGCCCGGACCGACGCCGACGCCGTACAGGGTCGCGCTCAAGCTGGCTCCAAGGGGATGCTCCCGGCCACGAGGAACACCGGCGAGAGCGGACCGAGCCGCGTGCGCCCAGCGAGCGGCGCGCCGCGCGCGACCGAGACCGCCGTCACCTCGGGTGCGATCCCGGCGCCCGCCAGCGCTCGGCGCGCGTCCTCGAGCGTCTCGAGCGTCACCGCGGCGATCACGACCCGGCCGCCTGGGCGGAGCCGGGCGAGCGTGGCCGCGGCGATGGCCGGGAGCCCGCGCCCGCCGCCCCCCACGAAGACCGCGTCCGGGGCCGCGAGCCCGTCGAGCGCCGCCGGCGCCGCCCCCTCCACCACCGCGACGTGATCCATCCCGTGACGGCGAGCGTTCGCGCGGCAGTGCGCGGCCGACTCCGGGTCGCGCTCGATCGCGAACACCCGCCCCTCCGGAGCGAGCGACGCCGCCTCGATGGCGATCGAGCCAGATCCCGCGCCGACGTCCCACACCACCGCGTCGGGCCGGAGCGCGAGCGCCGCGAGCGCGAGCGCTCTCACCTCGCGCTTCGTCACGAGGCCGGTGCGCGGGCGGCGCATGTCGAGCGCGTCCTCCGGGAGGAACGGCAGCGCTGGGGGCGGGCGCCACGCCGGGTCCGTCCGGGCGAGCAGCAGCACGGCCAGGGCGCCGACGTCCTCGCAGGCGGCCGCGTCTTCGAGCGAGGCCAACCGGCGGACCCGCTCGCCCGGTCCGCCCAGGTCCTCGCAGATCCACGCGGCGAGCCCGCGCTCGCCGTACCGGAGGAGGTGGCGCGCGACCGCGGCGGGGGTCGCGGCGCCCCCCGTGAGGAGCGCCGCCTTGCGCGCGCGACGCACGCGCGCCGCGACTCCGGCGAGGGGCCGGCCGTGCACCGACAGGATCGCGGCGTCGTCCCAGGCGAGCCCGGCGCGCGCGAAGGCCCACTGCACCGAGCTCGGGTGGGGCAGGATCTCGACATGCTCCGCGCCGAGCCGGTCGACGAGTCGCGCGCCGACGCCGAAGAGGAGCGGGTCGCCCGAGGCGAGGACGCACACGGCGTGCTCGTCGGCGAGCGCCGCGATGCGCTCCACGGCGTGAGCGAGCTCCTTTCCGAGCACCACGCGCTCGCCGCGGAACTGTGGAAACGCGGCGAGGTGCCGCTCGCCGCCCGCGAGCACGTCCGCGACGGCGACCGCACCGACCGCGCGGCTCGAGAGTCCCGCGCAGCCATCGGCGCCGATGCCGACTACCGTGACCGGACGCCTCACGCGTCATCCTCCGCGGCGAGGATCGCGAGCGCGTTCAGCACGGCCACCGCGACCGGCGTCCCGCCCTTGCGCCCGCGGGCCACGATCCACGGCACGGGCAGCGAGCGCGCCGCCTCCTTCGACTCCGCCGCCCCGACGAAGCCCACCGGCACCGCCACGACGAGCGCGGGACTGGCGACCCCCGCCTCGACGAGCCGCTGCAGCTCCGCGAGCGCGGTCGGGGCGTTCCCGATCGCCACGACGCCGCCGTCGAGGAGCCCGAGGCGAGAGGCCTTCCGCATCGCCGCCGCCGCCCGCGTGGTCCCGCCCTCGCGCGCCGCCGCCGCGACTTCCGCGTCGCCGATGAGGCAACGCACCTCGAGCCGGGGGAGCCCGGCCGCGATCATGCGCACGTCCGCGACGATCGCGGCGCGCGCCCGGAGCGCCGCGACTCCCGCCTCCACGGCGTCCGGGTGCAGCTCCAGCGTTCGCTGGAACTCGAAGTCGGCCGTCGCGTGGATCACGCGGCGCACGACCGGCCACGCGCGGGGTGGGAAGCCGTGCGCGCCGGCCTCGCGGTCGATGATCGCGAGGCTCTCCTCCTCGATGCGCCGGCCGGCCGCCACGATCCGCTCGCTCATCGCTCCGCCTCCGCGGCGCCCCGCCCGAGCACCGCTCCGTCGAACCCGACCAGCTCCGTCCGGACGTGGAGCGGCGGCGCGTGAGCGGCGCAGCGCGCGGCGGCGCGCCGGCACAGCGCCGCCGCGACGTCCGTCTCGATCCCCGCCCGCCTCCACGCGCCGAGCGCCTCGCGGGCGGTGTTCGCGGCGGCCACCTCGGCGAGGACCGCCGCGGCGGCGCCGAGCTCCGCGGTGACCGCGGCGAGGAACCCGAGGTCCACCTCCGACCGCGAGGCGTGGATCTGGAAAGACCCGGCGGCGAGCTTCGACATCTTCCCGACCATCGCGACGAGCTCGACCCGCGCGATCCCGCGCCGGGCGGCGTGCCGCAGCGCGGCGCCCACCGCGTCGCCGACCTGGATGAACGCCGCCTCGGGAGTCCCCGGGCGCAGTCGCATCGCGTGCGCCTCGGTGCGGCCGCCGGTCGTGAGCACGAGCGTGTCCAGCGCCCGTGCGCGCGCGACGTCGATGGCCGCCGCGACGCTGGCCTGCCACGCCGCGGTCGAGAACGGGCGCACCACGCCGGTCGTCCCGAGAATGGAGATGCCGCCCAGGAGCCCGAGGCGCGCGTTCATCGTGCCGCGCGCGATCTCCTCGCCGCGCGGGACCGAGACGGTGACGCGCGCGCCGGCGACGGCGCTCCCCGCCAGCTCCGCGCGCACCATGTCCGAGATGTTCCGGCGCGGCACCGGGTTGATCGCCGGAGCGCCCACCTCGAGCCCCAGGCCCGGCCGCGTGACGGTCGCGACGCCGGGCCCGCCGCGGATCTCGACGCCGCCGGGCGCGGGCTCCACGTCGGCGACGATCCACGCACCGTGCGTGACGTCCGGATCGTCGCCCGCGTCCTTCTCGACCGCACACCGGCGGGCCGCGCCGATGATCTCGGCGTGCGCCACCGGGAACGACGCAGGGCGTCCGTTCGGCAGCACGATCCCGATCTCGCGGGGCGCGGTGCCGCGCACCAGGTATCGCGCCGCGGCGCGCGCGGCGGCGGCGGCGCACGCGCCCGTCGTGTACCCGGTCCGGAGCCCGGCCGTGGCCGGGCGGTCGTTCGCGTGGGCGGTCATGCGGCGGAGCGCGGGCAGGTGTCGCAGGGCAGCCGCGCGCGCTGCCCCAGCACCTCCGCGAGCCGCTCCTCGAGGAGGTCGACGAGGCGCGCGTCGGGGCCGAGATGCGGCGCCAGTGCCACGCGGCGCCCGGGGTGGCGGGAGCGGAACGCCGCCACCTCGCGCGCGAGCTGCTGCATGAGGAGCCCCTCGAAGAGGAAGTAGGGCTGCACCAGGATCGGCCCGTCGTGGACCTTCGCGAGGTCCTCGACCGCGCGCTCGAAGAGCGGCGACGTCACGGCGATGAAGCAGGGCTCGGCGCGGGCGAAGCCGGCCCGCTCGCCGAGGATGCGGGTGAGCTTGCACAGGTCCGAGTTGGCGTCCGGGTCGCTCGAGCCGCGACCGACCACGAGGAGCGCGGTGCGAGCGCCCTCGGGACCGCGGAGCGGCACCTGCTGCGCGCTGCGCGCGAGAACGAGCTCCGTCATCCGGTTGACCACCCCGAGCGCACCCGCTGCGTCGAACCGGACGCGGGGGGTCGCGGCGCGCGCCGCCGCCAGCGCCGCGGGGACGTCGTCCTTCAGGTGTCCCGCCGTGAGCAGGAACATGGGCAGCAGCACCACGCGGTCCGCGCGGGCCGCAGCCGCGGCGAGGGCGTCGGCGAGGAGCGGTGCCGCCAGCTCGACGTAGGCGTGGCCGACGTCCAGGTCGGGACGGCGACGACGGAAGGCGCCGACGAGCGCCTCGAACTCGGCGTTCGCGCGCGCGACCCGGCTGCCATGGCCGAGGATCAGGACCGCGGTGCGTTCCACGTGAAGACCTCGTCGAGGGTGAGCGGAGCGCGACCCGGGCCGCGCAGCGCGGTCCAGACCTGGGAGATCCAGGGCGACCGGAGCCCCGCGCGCGCGAGCAGCGGGCCGTCGGCGAGCACGTCACGGAGCGGCGCGTCGGCGAGGACGCCCCCCTCCCCGAGCACGACGGCGCGCTCGGCGAAGAGCGGCGCGACGTCGACCGCGTGCGTCGCCGCGAGGAGCGCGGCGCCGCGCGCCCGGGCGACCTCGTCGAGGAGGCGCGCCACCGCGAGCTCGCAGGCGGGATCGAGGCCCGCGGTCGGCTCGTCGAGCAGCAGCAGGGACGGGCGAAGCGCGAGGACGCCCGCGAGCCCCGCCCGCTTCCGCTCGCCGGTCGAGAGCGCCTCGACGGCGCGGCCGCCGAGACCGGCGATCCCGACCGCCGCGAGGGCCTCCTCCGCGCGGCGGCGGGCCTCGTCGCGCGGGACTCCCGCGTGGCGCGGGCCGATCATCGCGTCCTCGAGGACGGTGGGCGCGAGGAGCTGATCGGCCGGGTCCTGGAAGAGGAGCCCGGCTCCCGCGGCGACGGCGTCGGCGGGACGCCGGACGCGCCGGCCGTGGACCTCGACGCGTCCGCGGACCGTAGCGAGCCCCATGATCGCGCGGAGCAGCGACGTCTTCCCCGCGCCGTTCCCGCCGAGCAGCGCCACCCGCTCCCCGGGCGCCACGACGATGCGGACGTTGCGCAGCACCGGGAGGGCGCCGCGCGGTCCCAGCGTCTCGGCCTCGAGATGGAGCGCCGGCGCCGTCACCACGGCCGACCTCCGCCGAAGAGCGCGCAGGCGACGAGCGCGATCGCGATCGCGGAGACGAGCGCGGCGCCTCCCGCGGCCCCCGCGGCGAGCGGCGGGAGCGCGTCCACCGGCGGCTCGCCGCGGACCGCGACCGTGTCGGCGAGCGCCGCGGCCCGATCCATCGCGCGGCTCGTCACCGCGCCCGCGAGCTGGCCGGCGGAGTCGATCGCGCGCCCGAGCCCGGCGTACCCGAGCCGGGCGCGCTGGGCGTCGCGCACC
>NZ_JALCZB010000044.1:0-36477 GCF_022690745.1 Anaeromyxobacter sp. SG64
TGGCGGCGGGGGGCGGCGGAGGCGCCGGGCTGGGCGCGGGCGCGGGGGCGCCCGGGCCGGGGGGAGCGCCCGCTGGCGGACGCTGCGGCGCGGGGACCTCCGGCCCGCCGGCGGACGGCGTCACGGTCAGGACGACGCGCGCGTCCTTGCGGAGGAAGCGCCGGGTGGCGGCGGAGACGTCGGCGGGGGTGAGGGCGCGGTAGCGGGCGAGGTCCTTCGCGAGGTAGCCCGGGTCGCCCGCCCGCAGGTAGTAGTCGGCGAGGGTCGCGGCGCGGCCGCCGAACCCGCCCACCGGCTCGAGCGAGAAGATCGCGCTCGACTCGATGACGTTCTTCGCGCGCTGCAGCTCCTCCGCGCTCGGAGGCTCCGCGGCGAGGCGCGCCAGCTCCTCGTCGATCTCCTTCTCGAGCCGCTCGAGCGAGATCCCCGGCTTCGGGGTGGCCACGACGAGGAACATGCCCGCGAGCGCCTGCCCGGACTGGCCCGCCGAGACGCTCTGCGCGATCCGCTCGTCCATCACGAGCCGCTTCTCGAGGCGCGCGCTCTTGCCCTCGGAGAGCACCTGGCCGGCGACGCCCAGCGCGGCGTCGCCGTCGGCGAAGAGCTTCGGCGTCTGCCACGCGATGTACAGGCGGGGGAGCTGCACGCGGTCCTGCATCGTCACGCGCTTCTCGGCCGTGATGGGCGCGGGCGCCGGCACGCTCGGCGCGGCCGGCTTCTGCTTGCCCGGGATCCCGCCGAACCACTTCTCGACGAGCGCGCGCGTCCTCGCCGGGTCGATGTCGCCGGCGATGGCGAGCACCGCGTTCTCGGGCCCGTACCAGCGCTGGAAGAACTCCTTCACGTCGCCGAGCGTCGCGGCCTCCAGGTCCTCGTGCGAGCCGATGGGCATCCAGTGGTACGGGAACTCCGGGCTCCAGAGGTTCGAGAGGATCCGCTCGTAGGCGAGCCCGTACGGCTGCATCTCGTAGTTCTCGCGCCGCTCGTTGCGCACGACGTCGCGCTGGTTGTCGAGCTTGTCCTGCGTGAGCGTGGGCAGGAGGTAGCCCATGCGGTCGGCCTCGACGAACAGCATCTGCTCGAGGGCGCTCGTCGGGACCTGCTCCCAGTACTGCGTGGTGTCCTGCGCGGTGGAGCCGTTGCCGCTCCCGCCCGCCGCGTCGAGGAGCCGGTCCGCCTCGCCCTTCGGCAGGTGCTCGGTCCCCTGGAACATGAGGTGCTCGAAGAGGTGGGCGAACCCGGTCCGCCCCTCCTTCTCGTTCTTCGAGCCGACGTCGTACTGGACGTGGACGCCGACGATGGGCGTCGTGTGATCCTCGTGGAGGATCACGGTGAGCCCGTTCTCGAGCCGGAAGAGCGTGTAGGGGATCTCGGGCGCGCTCGCGGCGTCGGCCGCGACGGCGGGAGCTTGCGCGCGCGGCAGGGCGGGGAGGAGCGCGACGGCGAGCGCGGTCGCGAGGATTCTCGGCGTCATGGCGCGGCGTTATAAGCCCCGCCTCCTCCGGCGTCACGTTCCGTAGCGGGCCCCCTCCGTACCGCCGACCCGCCGTGCGAAATATTCCCTGCTCCGCGGCGTAGACGCCCCGAACGCCTCAGCCGCCCGGCGCCCTCCGCCTTCATGCTCCGACGCTCGCTCGCGCTCCTCTCCGTCGCCTTCTCCCTTCCGGCGCTCGCCGCCGCCCCGGGCGAGCCGCTCACGGCCGCCCGCCGCACGGGGGACATCGTCCTCGACGGTCGGCTGGAGGATCCGGCCTGGGATCTCACCCCCGCCTTCGACGGCTTCGTCCAGGTCTTCCCGGCGCAGGGGGCCCCGCCGTCCGAGCGCACCGAGGTGCGCGTCCTGTTCGACGACCGGGCGCTGTACGTGGGGATCGTCGCCCACGACCGGAGCCCCGGCGAGGTGCGCCGGCCGCTCGGGCGGCGCGATCGGGCCCCGTACTCCGACGCGGTGACGGTGGTCATCGACTCGATGGGTGATCACCGCGCCGCCTACGTGTTCGAGCTCAACGCGGCCGGGGTGCAGACGGACGCGCTGCTCTTCGAGGACGACTCGTCGACGGGAGACTGGGACGCCGTGTGGGAGGCCGCCACGGCGGCCCTCCCCGACGGCTGGGGCGCCGAGCTGCGCATCCCGCTCGCCGCGCTGCGCTTCTCGAACGCGCCCGTGCAGACGTGGGGGTTCGGGGTGAAGCGAGTCATCGCGCGCCGGCACGAGGAGGTCCTCTCGGTGCTCATCCCCCGCGGCACGCGAGGGCAGATCGCGCGCCTCGGCAGCCTGGTCGGGCTGGAGGGGCTCCGGCCGGTGCAGGAGCTCGAGGTCGCCCCCTACACCGCGGCCCGGCTCGCCTTCCGCCCGCGGGTCTCGGACGTTCCGCGCCCGCGCGACGTCGATCCGGTCGGCGACGTCGGGCTCGACGTGCGCGCCTCGCTCGGGCGCGCGGTCTCGCTCCAGGGCACGCTCAACCCGGACTTCGGGCAGGTGGAGGCGGACGAGATCATCCAGAACCTCTCCACCTTCGAGATCTTCTTCCCGGAGAAGCGGCCGTTCTTCACGCAGGGCATGGACCTGTTCCAGCCGGTCGCGATCCCCAATCGCCGCTCGCCGCAGCAGCTCTTCTACTCCCGCCGCATCGGCCTCGACGCGCCCATCCTCGGGGCCGCGAAGCTCACCGGCAAGCCCTCCGACACGCTCCAGGTCGGGTTCGCGGACGCGCTCGTCACCGGCGCCGGCGCGGGGCTGCCGGAGGCGACCCCCGACCGCTCCTTCCGCTTCGACGCGGCCCAGCCGCTCCACTTCGGGCCGCGGGCCGCGCTCCCCGAGCTCGCCCCGGCGCCGCGCAACTTCCTCGCCGGCGTCGCGCGTTACCAGCCCGCGCCGTCGCGCAGCTTCGGCGCGACCTTCACCTCGGCGCTGCCCCTCGGCCCGGCCTGCTCGATCGAGGACGCCGAGAAGGACGACGAGGCCGACGACCCGCGCCTGCGCCGCCCTGCGCGCTGCGACGTGCTCGGCGGCAACGCCGCCGCGCTCGACTGGAACCTGCGCTCGCGCGACGGCGCGTGGTTCCTCCTCGGCCAGGTCACCGGCTCGCAGGCGCTCGGCGGCGCGCCGACGCGGACCGCGCCCGGCGCGCCCATCTCGCCCCGCTCGCGCACGCTCGCGGACGGGACGGTGCTCGAGGAGGGCGACCTCGGCTACGGCGCTCACGCCGCGGTCGGCCGCGTCGGGGGAGAGCCGTGGCGCTTCGAGGTCCACTGGGAGTACGAGTCACCCCAGCTCGAGCTCAACGCCCTCGGCTACCAGCGCACCCAGAACGAGCAGCTCGGGCGCGCGCTCGTGCGCTACGTCCGGCCGACCGGTGGCGGGCCGTTCCACTCCTACGCGCTCGTCACCGGCGTCGAGGGGCACCGCACCACCGACGGGCGTGGCCTCGCGCGGACGAAGCAGGTCTGGATCGGCGGCGAGGCGCAGCTCCGCACCTACCAGTGGGTCGGCTGCACCGCCCTGGCGGAGGACCGCTCCTGGGACGTGCGCGAGATCTCCGAGACCGGCGTCGCGCTCGAGAAGGCGCCGTTCACCTACGCCGAATGCTACGCCGCGCTCGACCCCTCGAGGCCCGTGTACCTCGAGGTCGCCGCCGGCAGCGGGCGCACCGCCGCGGTCGGACCCCTCGGTGCGCTCGGCTACTGGGGAACGAAGGGCATGCTCGTCGTGAGGCCGCACGCGCGGCTCGAGAGCCGCCTCGACGTTCACTACGAGGCGTCGCGCTGGCGGGCGCGGTACGTCGACGAGCCGACCCCCGGCGTCTACCGCTTCGGCGACCTCGGCGCGCCCTCGCTCTCCGTGACGGTGCGCCAGCAGCTGGTCGTCACGCCGCGGCTCACCCTCCAGGGCTACGCGCAGCTCTTCGCGTCGTACGGCGAGTTCCGCGGGTTCCGCCAGGCCGCCGCGCGGGACCGCAAGGTGACGCTCGCCTCGCTCTCGCCCGCCGAGGCGCCCCCGCCGAGCGAGAACGACTTCCGCGAGGGCGCGCTCAACCTGAACGCCGTCCTGCGCTGGGAGTACCGGCTCGGCTCCACCCTGTACCTCGTCTACACGCGCGCCCAGCGCGAGCTCGAGTGGGACGGCGCGAGCGCGCTCCCGGTCACGCTCGGCCCGCACGCGCTCGGCGCCGGGCCGGCGACCGACACCTTCCTCGTGAAGTGGACGTACTACTGGACCCGCTGACGCCCGCTGGCGAGGGGGCGGGCGGCCGTGGGGCCCCCCGGGTTGCGCCCGCCTGCCGTGGCGGTATGCTTCCTCCCACATGGCGCCCCGCTCGCAGCCGCCGCTCCGGATCCTCCTCGCCGAGGACGACGCGGCGCTCGCGAAGCTCTACGGCTCCTACGCGAGCGACCGGGGGCACGCGGTCACGTTCGCGCGCGACGGGGTCGAGACCCTCGCCGCCGCGCTGGCGCAGCTCCCGGACGTGATCCTGCTCGACGTCGCCATGCCGGCGCTCGACGGCCGCGACGTCCTCCGCCAGCTCAAGACGGACCCCCGCACCGCGGCGATCCCCGTGCTCGTCGTCTCCGCGCTGGGGGGCGACCAGCACATGCGCGATCTGCTCGTGGAGCTCGGCGCCTCGGACGTGATGGAGAAGCCGGTCGATCTCCAGATCGCGTTCAACAAGGCCGAGCGGATGGTGCGCGGCTAGCGCGGGAGCGCTCACGCCGCGGCCCGGTCCTGGGGGACGGGGCGGGCGCCGCTCACCGATCCGGCTCGATCCGCATCGCCTTCGGGATCACCACGATGCCGCTCTCGGTGACGTGGAAGCGCTTGCGATCCTGCTCGAGGTCGTAGCCGATGGTGGTGTTCGCCGGGATCTCCACGTGCTTGTCCACGATGGCGCGGCGGATCCGGCAGTGTCGGCCGATGTTCACGTTCTCGAAGAGGATCGAGTCCTCGACCAGGCTGTAGCTGTTGATGCGCACCTTGGGCGAGAGGACGCAGTGGTGGGCGTGGCCGCCGGAGATGATGCAGCCCTCCGACACGAGCGAGTCGGTGGCGTGGCCGACGCGCTGCTCCACCTCGTTGTTGAAGACGAACTTCACCGGCGGGAAGTTGTGCTGCGCCGTGAAGATGGGCCAGCGGTCGTTGTAGAGCGAGAACGACGGGTCCACGTCCACGAGGTCCATGTTGGCCTGGTAGTAGGCGTCGAGGCTGCCGACGTCGCGCCAGTACCCCGCCTCCTTCTGGCCCTGGCCGGGGACCACGTTCTTCGCGAAGTCGTAGACGTAGACGCGCTTGCTCCCGTACATCCCGGCCACGATCGACTTGCCGAAGTCGTGCGCGCTCTTGGTGTCGCCGGCGTCGCGGACGATCTCCTGCACGAGCGCGTCGGTCGTGAAGAGGTAGTTCCCCATCGAGGCGAGCGCGCGGGTGGGATCGCCGGGCATGGTCTTCACGTCGCTCTTCGGCTTCTCGACGAAGCCGATCATCCGGCCGTCGGCGTCCACCTCGATGATCCCGAACTCGCCCGCCTCGTGGACCGGCACCGGGATGGCCGCGACGGTGAGGTCCGCGCGCTTCTCCTCGTGGAACTCCAGCATCTGCCGGACGTCCATGCGGTAGATGTTGTCGGCGCCGAAGATGAAGGTGTACTCGGGCTCCTCGTCGGTGATGATGTTGAGGTTCTGGTAGATCGCGTCGGCGGAGCCCTCGAACCACTTCGGGCCGACGCGCATCTGCGCGGGGACGATCTCCACGTACTGGTCGAGCAGCGCCGTGAGCCGCCAGCCGCGCTGGATGTGGGCGTTCAGGGACTCGGACTTGTACTGCACGAGCACCTTCATCTTGAGGACGCCCGAGTTCGCGAAGTTCGACAGCACGAAGTCGATGATCCGGTAGCGGCCGCCGAAGGGGACGGCGGGCTTGGCGCGCTCCCGCGTGAGCGGGTCGAGCCGGCGCCCCTCGCCGCCGGCGAGGATCATCGCGAGAAGCTTCGCCATCGGGTCACTCCGCGTGAGGCTGGAACATCATCGAGGCTACGCACCCGCGCGAGGCGGGGCAAGGAAGCGGCCGCACCAGCGCGGCGTCGTCTCGCTCTACCGCGACGAAAGGCGCGCGAGCGAGAACGCGGACGCGGGTCGCCCCGTCAGGGCCGCGGATTCCATATTGGACCGCGCCGGGCGGTGTCGCGAGGACGTGGCGCGCTCCACGGCGGCGGCGGGGCCAGCGATCAGGCGAGCCGCAGGAGCGGCGCGTGGGCGGCCTCGTGCGCGAGGAGCCAGCGCTTCACGTCGAGGCCGCCGGCGTAGCCCGCGAGCCGCCCGCCCGCCTGCACCACCCGGTGGCAGGGGACGAGCACGGCCACCGGGTTCTCGTGGTTCGCGCCGCCCACGGCGCGCGCGGCGCCGGGCCGGCCGAGGCGGGCGGCGAGCTCGCCGTAGCCTCGGGTCTCGCCCCAGGGGATCTCGACGAGCGCGGCCCACACGGCGCGCTGGAACGGCGTCCCGCGGAGATCGAGGGCGGGCAGCACGGGCGGCCGGCCGGCGAAGTACGCGTCGAGCGCGGCGCCGGCCGCGTCGAGGTGGGCGCGGGCCTGCGCCGAGGGCCCGGGGCGCGAGCCGCCGCGGTCGCCGAAGGTCACGCCCACCACCCCCGCGTCGGTCGCCTCGACGCCCAGGATGCCGATGGGGGAGCGGTACCGGAGGCGTGCGGTCACGCCTCGAACTCTACCGCACCGCGGCCGCGGCGGTCACCGCCGCCCCCGCCTGCTCCGCCGCGCGGCCGCCCGCCGCCGGGGGAGCGAAGCGCGCCAGCACCGCCGCGATCTCGGCGTTCACGTCGCGGAGCAGCTCCGCCTTCTCCCGGAACGGCAGGAACGCGCTCTTGAACCCCTGCACGAGGAGCGTGCAGAGGTCCTCCAGCGTGAAGCCCATCTTCTCGTGGGCGAGGCGCAGCTCCTTCGTGAGGCTCGTGTCCGTGATGAGCCGGTTGTCCGTGTTGAGGGTCACCCGCAGCCCGAAGTCGAAGTAGAACTTGAGCGGGTGGCTCGCGTAGTCGGCGACCGAGCGCGTCTGCACGTTCGAGGACGGGCACATCTCGAGCGGGATGCGGTGGTCGTTCAGGTAGTTGAGCAGGTCGCCGTTCTCGCGCAGCCGCACGCCGTGGCCGATGCGATGGGCGCCGCAGGTGTGGACCGCCTGGGCGATCGACTCGGGGCCGAACGCCTCGCCGGCGTGGATCGTCACGTTCACGTTGTTGTCGAGGATGAGCTGCACCGCCTCGCGGTGGCGGCGCGCGGGGTGCCCCTCCTCCGCGCCGGCGAGGTCGAACCCGACCACGCCCTTGCCCTTGTAGGCCACGGCGAGCTCGGCGAGCCGCACCGAGGTCTGCGGGTCGATGTGGCGGATCCCGCAGATGATCACGTTCGAGCGGATGCCGGTCGCCCGGTTCGCCGCGCGCAGGCCGTCGAGCACGGCGTCCACGATCGCGGTGGGCTTGAGCCCCTGTCGCGTGTGGAGGACCGGCGAGTAGCGCACCTCGAGGTAACGCACGTTCTCGGCCGCGCAGTCGAGCGCGAGCTCGTGGGCCACCCGCCGCAGCGCGTCCTCCGTCTGGAGCACCGAGAGCGTCACGTCGAAGGCGGTGAGGTAGTCCTCGAGCGACTCGCACTGCTCGCCCATCCGCACCGCGCGGGCGAGCCCCTCGGGCGTGTCCGCCGGGAGGTGCACGCCCTGCGCCTCCCCGAGCTCGAGCAGGGTGCCGAGGCGCATCGAGCCGTCGAGGTGGCAGTGCAGGTCGGTCTTCGGCAGCGCCCGGAGCAGCTCGTCGGTCACGGGAATCGGCGCGGCGCCAGTCTTCGCGGTCATGCCCGAAGCTTAAGCCCGGCGGGGGCTCGACGGCGATGACCTGCCCGGTCGCCTGCTCCCCGAGGTGCGGCGCTCCCCGCCCGGCGTCTGGTGGATCCGCGCACCTGGATCGCACCTTCCACGGGTGAACAGGCGAGCCCCGCTGCCCATGGCGTTCCTCCTCGCGCTCGCCTGCACCGGCGCAGGCGAGCCGCCCGCCACCACGCCGCCCCAGGTCGAGCCGCCTCCCTACCAGCAGCTCCCCCCGCCCGGTCCGTCCTGGCCCGCGGCCGCGCCGGGCGAGCTCCCCTCCCCCGAGGTCCGCCTCCGCCGCCTCGACGTCACGCTCGCGGCGAGCGACCTCGCCGCGCTCGACGCGAACCCGTACTGGGACGTCATGTATCCGGCGACGGTGAAGCTCGACGGCCGGGAGGCGAAGGGGCTCGTGCGCTACCGCGGCGCCTCCTCGCGCACGCGGCCGCAGAAGAGCTGGCGCATCGACCTCGACCCCGGCTACGCGCTCGAGGGGCGGGACCGGTTCGCGCTGCTCGCGGAGTACGACGACGCGGCGAAGCTCGTCGAGCGGTTCGCGGTGGATCTCTACCGGGTCCTCGGCCTCCCCGTCCCGTACGCGCGCTTCGTGAAGCTCACCGTGAACGGCGAGTACCGCGGGGTGTTCCTCGACATGGAGCGCGTGGGAGGCGAGTACCTCGTCCACCACGGCCAGGAGCCGGACGCCTCCATCTACCGCTGCGGGGGGCGCAACTGCGAGCTGAAGCAGCAGCCGCGCTTCGAGGCCTCCTACCAGCAGGACTTCACGAAGACCCGCAACGAGGCGCTCCCGTGGGACGACCTGGATCGCTTCCTCGAGGTGGTCAGCCGGACCGACGACGCGGACCTCGAGCGGCGGCTCGGCGAGGTCATGGACCTCGACGCCTACCTCGGGAACCTCGCCGCGGACGAGCTCATCGCGAACACCGTCCTCGAGGACGCCCGCGCGTACTGGGTGCACGAGCTGCACCGCGACGTCTGGACCTACGTGCCGTGGGACCTCAACAACGCGCAGCCCTACTGGTCGCGCGACCTCTCCGCCGGCGCGCCGCTCGGCGGCGTCTGGCGCGAGGCGCAGATCTTCTCGATCTACGACGACGCCGTGAAGCGGATCTACGACGTGCGCGTGAACGAGCGCGCGGGCCAGAAGCCGACCTGGAGCGTGCTCGCGACGCGCGTCTGGGATCACCCCGCCCTGCGCGCGCGCCTGCTCGCGAGGCTCGAGTCCGCCCTCCAGGGCGTCTTCACGCCGGAGCGGGTCGGCCCCTACCTCGACGCGCTCTGGGCGGCGGTCGGCCCCGAGATCCTGGGCGATCCGTTCGTGGACGCGGCGCGCGCCGCGACGGAGCCGGCCCGCCTCCTGGCGTTCGTCCGCGACCGCCGCAGCGTGCTCCTCTCCCGCCTGCCCGCGCTCCGCGCGCACGGCTCGGGGCCGCTCGTCGTGAACGAGCTCGGGCTCCCGGGTGCCACCGGGCCGGGCTACGTCGAGCTCTACAACCGCGGCGACGCAGACCTCGACCTCTCGGGCGCGCAGGTGACGGACGACCTGCGCGTCCCCGCCAAGTACGCGCTGCCCGCGGGCACGGTCCTGCCCGGCCACGGCCACCTCGTGCTCGTCGCGGACGGGACGCCCTGGCCCCCGCCGCCTCCCGATCCGGCGCTGCCGCCGGATCCCACCGCGGGGCCTCCGCACCTGCCGTTCGTCCTCTCCACCTCGGGCGGCGAGCTCGGCGTGTTCCCGGCGGGCACCATCCACGCTCCGTACGACCTCGTCTACTTCGGCCCGCGCGCGAGCGGCAGCGCCTACGGCCGGACGAGCGACGGCGCCGAGACGTTCGCGAACGTCGCGCGCACTCCGGGGGCCGCGAACTAAACGGCGCCGATCATGATTCACGAACAGGCGAGCGAAGCGAGCCCGCCGGGGCGCTGCCGCGGAAGCGGCGAAGCCGCTCGCGGCGGCGCGCGGGACCCGGCTGTCGGGGTGGGGCATCGATCGGTACGCGCGCACGAGCGCGCGGAGCTTCGCTCGGCGGGGCGGGGGCGGCAGCCCCCGTTAGACGGCCGACAGGAAGCGGGCGAGGACGCGCTTCTCGCCGACCTCGTCGAAGACGACGGTCACCTTCGCGCCGGCGCCCGCGCCCTCGCAGGCGAGCACGGTCCCCTCGCCGAGCGAGGCGTGGAGGACGCGCGTGCCGCGCGGGAGCGTGCCGCTCGTCTCCGCCCGCTGGTCGAAGGAGTAGTCCACCACCGGCCCCTGGCGCTGGGGCGCCGTCCGGCGCGGCGGCGGGGTCTCGCGCGGGCCGTCGTCCTCGAGCTCGATGTGCGGCTCGCCCGGGAGCGAGCCCGGCGGGCGGCGGATGACGGGGCCGCGCGCGGCGGGCGCGGCGGACGGCGCGATCCGGTGGGCGAGCCCGAACAGCTCCGGCGGCAGGTCCGCGAGGAAGCGCGAGGGCTCCATCGAGCGGTACGAGGGGCCGCCCTCGCCGTAGCCGATGCGGCGGCGCGCGAGCGAGAGGGTGAGCCGCTTCTTCGCCCGCGTCATGCCCACGTAGCAGAGCCGCCGCTCCTCGTCCTCGGCGGCCTCGCGCTCGGCGGGGCCCGCGTCGGACCAGGGCCGCTCGTAGGGCAAGGTCCCGTCCTCGAGGCCGGCGAGGAACACGGCCTCGAACTCGAGGCCCTTCGCGGCGTGCAGCGTCATGAGCGAGACGCGCCCCTCCGGCGTCTCGGCGTCGGCCTCGCCGAGGAGCGCGATCTGCTCGAGGAAGCGCGCGAGCGGCGGCGGCCGGACGTCGTCCGGATCGCGCGGCGGCGGCTCGCCGAGGAGCGACTCGTCGAACTCGCGCGCCGCGGCGACGAGCTCGACGAGGTTCTCCGCGCGCTCGACCGCCTCGTCGGTGTGCTCCTCCTCGAGCCGCGCGAGGAGCCCCGAGCGCTTCAGCGCCTCCTGCACGGCGATCCCCGCGTCGAGGGCGGGGACGTCGGCGGCGAGGCCCGCGACGAGCGCGTGGAACTCGGCGAGGGCGCGCCGCGCGGCGGGCTTCAGGTCCTCGACCGCGTCGCGGTCGGCGATGGCGTCGAAGAGCGAGATCCCCCGCGCCTGGGCGTGCGCGCGGAGCCGCTCGACGGTCTTCTCGCCGATGCCGCGCGGCGGCCGGTTCACCACCCGCTCGAGGTCGAGGTCGCTCCGGGGCGAGAGGGAGAGGCGCAGGTAGGCGGCCGCGTCGCGCACCTCGGCCCGCTCGTAGAAGCTCGTGCCGCGGACGATCACGTACGGCACGCGCGCCGCGCGCAGCGCCGCCTCGAGCGGCCGCGACTGCGCGTTCGTGCGGTAGAGCACGGCGATCTCGTCGCCGGCGGTGCCGCGCGCGCGCTCCGTCTGCACCGCGCGCGCGATGCGCTCCGCCTCGTCGTGCTCGTCCTGGCCGACGACGAGGGCGAGCGGCTCGCCCGCGCCGCTCTCGGTCCAGAGCCGCTTCTCGCGCCGGCGCCGCGCCTTCGAGATGACGGCGTGCGCCGCGTCGAGGACCGTGCGCGTGGAGCGGTAGTTCTGCTCGAGCTTCACGACGCGGGCGCCGGGGAAGCCCTGGTCGAACTCGAGGATGTTCGTCACGTCGGCGCCGCGCCAGCGGTAGATGGCCTGGTCGTCGTCCCCCACCACGCAGACGTTCCGCTTCTCGTTCGTGAGGAGCTTGAGGAGCCGGTACTGCGCGGCGTTCGTGTCCTGGAACTCGTCCACGAGCAGGTGGCGGAAGCGGCCCGACCAGGTGCGGCGCACGGCCGGGTCCTCCTCGAGGAGCCGCACCGGGCGCAGCAGGAGGTCGCCGAAGTCCACCGCGCCGGCGCGCGCGAGGGCGGCCTCGAAGCGGCCGTAGACCTCCCGCGCGAGCTGCCCCTCCACGTCGTACTCGCCGATGACGACCTCGTCCGGGCGCAGCGCCGCGTTCTTCCAGCGGTCGATGCGCGAGAGCGCCTGCCGCGCGGTGAGCGGCTCGCCGTCCTCGACGCGCAGCTCCTGGAAGATGCGCTTCACGAGCCGGATCTGGTCGTCGTCGTCGTAGATGGCGAAGGAGGGCGGCAGGCCGGCGCGCGCCGCCTCGCGCCGGAGGAAGCGGGCCCCGAAGGCGTGGAACGTCTGCACCCAGAGCTCGTTCGCCTGGACGCCGAGCAGCCGCTCGAGCCGCTCTCGCATCTCGCCCGCCGCCTTGTTCGTGAAGGTCATGGCGAGGATGTGCCAGGGCATCACCCGCTCGTCGCGCACGAGCCGGGCGATGCGGTGGACGATGACGCGCGTCTTGCCGCTGCCGGCGCCGGCGAGGACGAGGAGCGGGCCCTCGCCGTGGAGCACGGCCTCGCGCTGGGCGTCGTTCAGGCCCTCGAGGAGCGGGTCGGACGTCGACATGGGGTCGGGAAGGATAATCGAAGCGGGCCCGGACCGCGCGGGGCGAGGGCCCCGAGGCGAAAGCTCAGCCCCGGGCGGCGGTGCGCTTCGCCTTGCGCGCGGGCTTCTTCCGCGCGGGCGCGCCGTACTGGTAGTCGGACTCGCTCCGCTCCACCTGCTCGAGCACCCGCGGCTCGCCGCCGCCCTCCGCGACCGTCGCCCGCACCGAGCGCGTCCACACGAAGCGGTGGGGGAGCAGCGTCGCCGGCTCGGTGACGAGCACGAGCTCGTTCTCCACGACGAGCTCGCGGAGCGCGTCCTCGGGGAGCCTCGCCTCGGGCCCGGCCAGCTTCGCGACCACCGCCCGCGCGAGGCCCGGGAGCGCGGCCGGATCCGGCGCCGCGCGCAGCGTGATCTCGACGCAGCGCTCCTCGTGATCGCGCGCCGAGCACGGCACCCTGCGCCGCACGGAGAACTCCTGCTCGAAGTCCGCTCTCGTGCCGAGGAGCGGCACCTCCGCCTCGGTCCTCATGCCGTAGCGCTCGCCGAGCTCGAGGTCCGCGCCGATCCAGAACCCGACCGCGAGGTTCCACATCTCGCGCGCCTGCGCCTGCGTGGCCGCCTCGGCGAAGGCGAGCGCGCGCTCCCGCTGATCGTCGGGGACCGACCCCTCGAGCATGCGCGCCATCCCGGGCCGCAGCGCCTCCACGCCCTCCAGGGCGACGAACTCGCCCTCCGGCGACACCACCTGCACCACGGACTCCGCCGCCCGCAGGATCCCGTCCACCGCCGCCGGCGGGCCCGGGTACGGGGCGTCGCCCTCCCACGAGGTGCCTCGGGTGGAGATGCGGAGCGCGCCGCCGGCCTGCTCGAGGCGCTGGGTGAACCGCGTGATCGTCGTGCTGGGCGGCAGGCCGGTGCGGTGCCGCGTCCTCCGCTGCGTCGCCTGCACCTCGGCCGCGGCCGGCCAGGCGAAGCGCAGGCGGACGACGTCGGAGCCGCTCGCCCCGGGAGCGGGCGCAGGCTCGGGCGCGGACTGCCCGCTCGCCCGGGGAGCCTCGCGCGCGGGGGCCCCCGTCCTGCGGGGCGCGGGCCGGTCCTTCGCGCGCGCCGCACCGGCGGTGAGAGCGAGGGAGAACACGAGCACGACGGCCGCGCGGGCGAGGCTTCGCATGGGCGGCCGAGGCTACCACGGGGCCGTCGCGTCACGATCCGCGGCTCGCGGGTCTCTCACCCCGGGGAGCGCGCCGCGGACAGGTCCGCAGCCGGTCCGCGGCCTCGCGCTTCCCGTCCGGCGCCGAACGCGTCGGGCGGAGCGGGTGGGGAGCCCGGAGCCAGGGAGCCGGGTTCCCGCCCCTCCACGCCGGCGCGAGGAGTAGATTCCCCGCGTGGCGCCTCCCGTCCGCATCGTCCCGCTCGGAGGCCTCGGCGAGATCGGCATGAACTGCATGGCGATCGAGGCCGACGGCCGGATCGCCGTGGTCGACTGCGGCATCCTCTTCCCGAACGAGCCGATCGGCGTCGACCTCATCGCCCCCGACCTCGGCTGGCTGCGCGAGCGGCGCGAGCAGGTGGGCGCCATCTACCTGACGCACGGGCACGAGGACCACATCGGCGCGCTACCCTTCCTGCTCCGGGACGTGAAGGCGCCGGTGTACGGGACGCGCTTCACGCTCGCGCTCCTGCGCCCGCGGCTCGACGAGGCGGGCGTCGCAGCGGACCTGCGCGAGGTCGCGCCCGGCGACCTGCGGCCGGCGGGGGAGGCGTCGCCGCTCGCGGCCGAGTTCTACGCCGTCACCCACTCCATCCCCGACGCGTGCGGCCTCGCCTTCTCCACGCCGCAGGGGACGATCGTCCACTCCGGCGACTTCAAGATCGACCCGCGGCCCATCGCCGGGCCCGGCTTCGACCTCGCCCGCGTCGAGGCGCTCGGCGCGCGCGGGGTGCGGCTCCTCCTCTCCGACTCGACGAACTCGGAGCGCCCCGGCTCCTCGCTCTCCGAGGCGGAGGTCGGCGCCGCGCTCGAGGAGGCCTTCGAGCGCGCTCCCGGGCGCGTCTTCGTCGCCTGCTTCGCCTCCAACATCCACCGCATCCAGCAGGTCGCGAACGCCGCCCGCGCCTTCGGCCGCCGCCTGGCGCTCCTCGGCCGCTCGATGGAGTCGAACGTCCGGCTCGCCCAGTCGCTCGGGTACCTCGACCTGCCCGCCTGGATGCCGGTCGGCTTCCCCGAGGCGCGCGAGCTGCCGCCGAAGGAGCTGTGCGTCCTCACCACCGGCACCCAGGGTGAGCCGCGGAGCGCCCTCTCTCGGCTCGCGCGCGGCGAGCACCCCGACCTCGACCTCGCGCCTGGCGACCTCGTCATCCTCTCCTCGCGCTTCATCCCCGGCAACGAGGTCGCGGTGGGCGAGGTCGTGAACGCGCTCTGCCGCCGCGGCGCCCAGGTGGCCTACGAGGGGCTGCGGCCGCTCCACGTCTCCGGCCACGCGCAGGAGGCCGAGCAGCGGCGCCTCATCGCGCTCGCCCGCCCCGAGCACTTCGTGCCCATTCACGGTGAGTACCGCCACCTCGCCCGCCACGCCGCCCACGCCGCCTCCGAGGGCGTGCGCGGGCGTCACCTGCTCCTCGACGGGCAGGTGCTCGAGCTCGGCGACGGCGGGGTGAGCGTGCTCGCGGAGCCGGTCCCGGTGGGGCGCGTCTACACCGACCGCGACGCGCTGCTCGGGCAGGACATCGGCGCGATGGTGGTGAAGGACAGGCGCCTGCTCGCGGAGGCGGGGCTCTGCATCGCGGTGCTCGTCGTGGACAAGGCGACCGGCGCGGTGATACGCGGGCCCGAGCTCTTCGCCCGCGGCGTCGCCGGGTTCGAGGGGGCGGAGGACGAGCTCCGGGCGGAGGCGCTGCGCGCGCTCGACGAGCTCACGCCGCAGGCCCGCCTCTCCGTCGAGGAGGTGCAGGAGACGCTCCGGGTCGCGGTCCGCCGCTCGCTGAAGCGGGCTACGGGGAAGCGGCCCACGGTGCTGCCGGTGGTGCTGGAGCTCTAAGGCGCGGCGACGCGCGGGGAGGAACAGCGGTCTATGCCGAGCTTCGACGTGGTCTCCGAGCTGAACCTCATGGAGGTGGAGAACGCCTTCAACCAGGCGCGGAAGGAGATCCTCCAGCGCTTCGACTTCAAGGGCACGAACACGGACCTCGAGCGCGACAAGGACCTGCACGTCGTCGTGAAGGCGGCCTCCGAGGGGCGCGCCGAGGCGGCCCTGCAGGTGCTCATGGAGAAGCTCGCGAAGCGAGGCGTCCCGCTCGAGGGCCTCGACCCGCAGAAAGTCGAGCCCGCCTCCGGCGGCTCGGTGCGACAGCTCGTGAAGCTGAAGCGCGGGCTCAAGCAGGAGGACGCGAAGAAGATCGTGGCGCTCGTGAAGGAGAGCGGGCTCAAGGTGCAGGCGGCGATCCAGGGGGAGGCGGTGCGGATCACCGGGAAGAAGAAGGACGACCTGCAGGCGGCGATGCAGGCCATCCGCGGCGCAGCGCTCGGCGTCCCGCTGCAGTTCCAGAACTTCAGGGAGTGAGAGACCTACCCCCCGCCCGCCCGCTCACCGCGGATTGTCCGCGCCCACCCCGTCTGTTAGATCGGGCGCCCCGATGACCACCACCCGCGTCTACCTCCACACGCTCGGCTGCCCGAAGAACCGGGTGGACAGCGAGGTCATGCTCGGCACCCTGACGGGCGCCGGCTACCGCCTCGAGCGCGACCCCGCCCAGGCGGACGTCATCGTGGTGAACACCTGCGGGTTCATCGAGAGCGCCAAGGAGGAGTCGGTCGACGCCATCGTCGAGCTCGCGGGCATGAAGCAGGAGGGGCGCTGCAAGAAGCTCGTCGTGACCGGCTGCCTCGTGCAGCGTCACGCCGAGGAGCTGTCGGCCGAGCTGCCGGAGGTGGACCACTTCCTCGGCACCGGCGCCTACGCCGACATCGCCCGCGTCGTCTCGGACGCGCAGGCGAAGCGGCTCGTCGTGCCCGACCCGGACTTCGTCCACTCCGCCTCGACGCCGCGGGTGAACTCGCTCCCCTCGCACACGGCCTACCTCAAGATCTCCGAGGGCTGCGACAACGCCTGCGCGTTCTGCATCATCCCGAAGCTCCGCGGCGCGCAGCGCTCGCGGCCGGTGGACGACGTCGTGGCCGAGGCGGCCGCGCTCGCGGCGCAGGGCACCGTCGAGCTCTCGCTCGTGGCGCAGGACCTCACCGCCTACGGCTACGACCTGCCGGGCAAGGTCCGCCTGCACCACCTCCTGCCGGAGCTGTGTAAGGTGGACGGCATCCGCTGGCTGCGGCTCCACTACGCGTACCCGCGCGACGTGCCGGACGCGCTCGTCGACGTGATCGCGCGCGAGCCGAAGATCGTGAAGTACCTCGACATGCCGCTGCAGCACTCCTCCGACCGGCTGCTCCGCTCGATGAAGCGCGGCCGCGACTCGGTGTTCCTGCGCGAGCTCCTCGCTCGCCTTCGGGCGCGCGTGCCCGGCATCGCGCTGCGGACCTCGCTCATCGTCGGGCTCCCCGGCGAGACGGAGGAGGACTTCGAGGATCTCGTGCGCTTCGTGGAGGAGCAGCGCTTCGAGCGGCTCGGGGTGTTCGAGTTCTCGCCCGAGGACGGCACGCCCGCGGCGGAGATGGACGGGCAGCTCCCGGAGGCGGTGAAGCGCGCCCGCCGCGATCGCATCATGGCGCTCCAGCAGGAGATCTCCCGCGACCACCAGCAGGCGATGATCGGCCGGCAGCTCGAGGTGCTCGTGGAGGGGCGCTCGGAGGAGACCGAGCACCTGCTCGCCGGCCGCCACGCGCAGCAGGCGCCGGAGATCGACGGCATCACCTACATCAACGACGGGGTCGCCTACCCCGGCGAGCTCGCCACCGTCGAGATCACCGACGCCTCCGAGTACGACCTCGTCGGCCGCGTGGTGGCGCGCGATCCGGAGCGGGCGCGACGCCCGCTTCCCCAGGCGGAACCCCGCGACGCAGGCCCGCGCCGCCGCGGTGGCCTCCCCGTCGTCGGCTGAGCTCTCAGCGCACTGGGTGCGCCCGCAGCGCCTCGGCGAAGGGATCCCGCCGCCCCCGAGCGACGCACACCCGATCGTCGCCGACGGCGCCGCAGTCCGCGCCCGCCGCGAGGAGGCGCGCGATGGCGCTCGGGTGCACGACGTAGATCGTCGCGGGATCCAGCGTTCCCGCCTCGACGGCGCGGCGGGTCGCCCGGCACGCCGCGATCGCTCGCCCGGGATCGAGGCGGGCGGCGTACGCGGCGTCGAAGGTGGCGCCCAGGCGATACGCCGCCTCCGCGAGCGGCAGGTAGCTGTCCGGCGGATACAGGTGCGGACCGCAGAGCTCCGGCTCGGGCGCGATGGGGTCCCCGCCGGCGAGGAGGTAGGGCGGGAACATCGAGACGTGGCGGTACGCGCCCTCCGCGAGCGCCCACTCCGGCGCGGGAGGTGGGAAGGAAGGGGCGAGCCGGAGCGGCGCGGGCGGCCTCACGTCGAGCACCTGCGCCACCACGGCCAGCGCGAGCACGCCCCGCAGCGCGCGCGGCTTCTCGCCGAGCACGGCCGCGGCGAGGCCGATCCCGCCGAGGAGGAGCAGGTAGTGGAGGGGCCAGACGAAGCGGCCCGAGGAGCGGAAGGTGCCGGAGAGCGCGGGCACCGCCTCGTAGAAGCGGAGCCGCCCGACGACCTCTCCCGCCGCCCGCACGGTGCCGGAGAGCGCGAAGAAGCCGAGTACGAGCGCGATCACCACGATCGGCGCCACACGGGCGAGCGCGACGGCGGCGGGGGGACGGCGCCGCGCGGCGGCGAGGACGGCGCCGAGGACGAGGAGGAACAGGACGCCCGCGCCGAGGTAGCCGAACCCCTCGTACTGGCCGGCGTGGACGGGGAGCCCCGCCCAGACGCGCGACCAGCCCATGGGGTTCACGAGGGTCGCGAGGTCGGCCGAGAAGTAGCCGAAGCCGTTCGCGCGCGCCCGCACCCCGCTCACGAGGAAGCCGAAGAGCGCGAGCCCCGCGCCCGCCGCGAGCGCGATCGCGGCGAGGCCGCCCGCGAGGAGCGAGGCGCCCCCGCGCCGCTCGACGAGGACGATCCGCGCGAGGAGGGCGGCGGCGAGGGCGGCCGCCATCACCACGAAGTACGGGTGCACCCCCGCCGCGGCGAGGACGAGGAGGAGCGCCGCGGCGAGCCTCGCGCGGAGCCGGGGCGCGTCCTCGCGCGCGGGCGCGAGCGCGAGCCACAGGGCGAGGAGCAGGATCCACTGCGCGCAGAGGCTCGCGTGACCGGTCTTCGGGCCCACGAGCCGGTGGAGGAGCGGCGGCGCGAGCACGAACAGCGCCCCGCCGAGCGCCTGCGCGACGCGGTCCGGCGTCGCGAGCCGCGCGAGCTTCGCGCCCACGAACCCCTGCAGCGCGAAGGAGACGACGAGCCAGCTCCCCACGTACTGGAAGTCCTGCGGGAGGAGCGCCGCGAGCGGGCGGAGGACCACCGCGACGAGCGGGAGCGAGTCGGTGAAGCCGAGCGTCGAGCCGATGCCGAAGGGATAGAGCGGGTTCGCGCCGAGGGGCAGCGTGAACGGAGCCGAGCGGAAGAAGAGCCACCCGACGTAGCTCGCCCCGAAGTCGCTGCCCAGGAGCCAGCGGACGTTCCCCGGCGCGGCGAGGGCGAGGCCACCGGCGTTCCAGGCGAGCCAGCCGACGCCCGCGAGCCCCGCCACGAGCGCGGGGGCGTGCGGCGCGAGGCGCGCGCGCAGGGGGGCGAGTCGCCCGCCCGCCCTTCCCGCCGGGACGCCGGGAGCGGATCCCTTCTCGTCGGGGGCGCCGGGGGACATCCGTTGCACGCGGGCGCGAGGATCCGCGCGCGCGATGGGAGTGTCAACGGGCTGGCCTCGCGGCCCCGAACGCGCGAAAGTCTCCGCCGACGATGGATCTCCTGGAGCTCGAGCGCGCCCCCGTCCGGCGCCACCCCTGGGAGGAGGCGCGGGTCGCCTTCTTCCTGCGGGTCCTGCGCGGCGCGGGCCTGCTCGGGCCGGGCGTGGCGGTGCTCGACGTGGGCGCGGGCGACGGCTTCTTCTCCCGCCGGCTCACCGAGGCGCTCGCCGAGGGCTCGTCCGTCACCTGCTGGGACACGAACTACACCGACGCGCACCTCGCCTCGGAGGCCTTCGCCCCGTCGGCAGGCCTGCGCTTCACCCGCGCCGCGCCGGAGGGCGCGTTCGGGCTCGCCCTCCTCCTCGACGTGCTCGAGCACGTGGAGGACGACGCCGCGTTCCTCGCCGAGGTGGTCGAGGCGCGGCTCGCGCCCGGCGGGCACGCGCTCGTGTCGGTGCCGGCCTGGCCCGCCCTCTTCTCGAGCCACGACGTGAAGCTCCGGCACCACCGCCGCTACGCGCCGCGGGCCGCGCGGGCGGTCCTCGCGCGCGCCGGGCTCGAGGTGGTCCGCGGCGGCGGCCTCTTCCACGCCCTCGTCGCGCCGCGGGCGGCGCAGGTCGCGCTCGAGCGCCTCTCCCGTTCGGCGCCCCCGCCGAAGGACCTCGGCGAGTGGGACGCGCCCGCGTCCGTGACGGCCGCCGTCCGCGGCGCGCTCGCGCTCGACGCGTCCCTCTCGCTCCTGCTCTCGCGGCTCGGGCTCGACCTGCCCGGCCTGAGCTACTGGGCCCTATGCCGGAAGCCGTAGCGCTCGTCATCCCCTGCTTCAATGAGGCGGTGCGGCTCCAGCGCGAGGAGCTCCTCCGGCTCGCCCGCGCGCGCGAGGGCCTCTCGCTCGTGCTCGTGGACGACGGCTCCACCGACGGGACCGTGGCGGTGCTCGACGAGCTCCGCCGCGCGGAGCCCGCGCGGATCTCCGTCGTGCTCCTCCCCCGGAACCGCGGCAAGGCCGAGGCGGTGCGGGAGGGGCTCCGCCGGGCGCTGGCGGGCGGCGCCGCGGTGGTGGGCTACGCCGACGCCGATCTCTCGACGCCGGTCGACGAGCTCGCCCGGCTCGTGGACACGGCCCGTGCCTCGCGCCGCGAGGCGGTGCTCGGCTCGCGCGTGCGGCTCCTCGGCAGGCGCATCGAGCGTCAGCCGCTCCGCCACTACCTCGGCCGCGTGTTCGCGACGCTCGCCTCGCTCGCCCTCGGCCTCGCGGTCTACGACACCCAGTGCGGCGCGAAGCTCTTCCGCGCGACGCCCGCGCTCGCCGCCGCGCTCGAGGCGCCGTTCCGCACGCGCTGGATCTTCGACGTGGAGCTCCTCGCGCGCCTCCGCGCCGGCGGCCCCGGCGTCGCGCCCCTCGGGGAAGACGCGTTCGAGGAGGTGCCGCTCCTCGCCTGGCGCGACGTGGGCGGCTCGAAGCTCCGCCCCGGTGCGATGCTCGCCGCCGGCCTGCAGCTCGTCGCGCTCGGCGCGCGGCTGCGGCTCGGGCGGCGCTGACCGCCGGCTCCGGCTCAGCGCCGGCGGCCCCCGCCGAACATGGAGCCCAGGATCCCGCGCATGATCTCGCGGCCGATCTGGGTCCCCGCGGCGCGCATGGCGCTCGTGGCCATCTTGCCGAGCATGTCGCCGGCCTGGCCGAGCGCGCCCGCGTCCTGCCGTCCGCGCGGCGCACCGCCCGCGGGCCCGGGACGCTCCCCCTCTGCCTCCCGCTCCGTCGCGCGCCGCTGCAGCCGCTCGTAGGCGGACTCGCGATCGACGGGGGCGTCGTAGCGGCCGCGCAGCGGCGAGGCGGCCATCACCTGGGCGCGCTCCTCGGGCGTGAGCGGCGAGAGCCGCGAGCGGGGCGGCACGACGAGCGCGCGCTGCACCGGCGCGGGCGTGCCGCGCGCGTCGAGGAAGGACACGAGCGCCTCGCCCACGCCGAGCTGGGTGATGGCGGCCTCGACGTCGAGGCCGGGGTTCGCGCGGAAGGTCTCCGCCGCGGCGCGCACGGCCTTCTGATCGCGCGGCGTGAAGGCGCGCAGCGCGTGCTGCACCCGGTTGCCGAGCTGGCCCAGCACTGCGTCCGGCACGTCGAGCGGGCTCTGGGTGACGAAGTAGACCCCGACCCCCTTCGAGCGGACGAGCCGCACCACCTGCTCGATCTTGGCGCGCAGCTCGTCCGGCGCGTCCTCGAAGAGCAGGTGCGCCTCGTCGAAGAAGAACACGAGCCGCGGCTTCTCCGGGTCGCCCACCTCCGGGAGCTGCTCGAACAGCTCGGAGAGGAGCCAGAGGAGGAGCGTCGCGTAGAGCTGCGGGGAGCGGACGAGCCGCTCCGCGTGGAGGACCGTCACCTGCCCCCGGCCCGAGAGGTCGGTGCGGAGCAGGTCCTCGAGCGCGAGGGCCGGCTCGCCGAAGAGCCGGTCGGCGCCCTGCGACTCGAGCGCGAGGAGCGCCCGCTGGATCGCGCCGACGCTCGCCGAGGAGACGTTCCCGTAGCGCGCGCGCAGCTCGGCGGCGCGCTCCGTGAGGTGCTCCAGCATCGCGCGCAGGTCCTTCACGTCGAGGAGGAGGAGCCCCCCCTCGTCCGCCACCCGGAACGCCATCTGCAGCACGCCGGCCTGGGTCTCGTTGAGCCCGAGCACGCGCGCGAGCAGCAGCGGGCCCATCTCGGAGATGGTGGTCCGCAGCGGGTGGCCGGCCTCCCCGTAAACGTCGAGGAAGACGACCGGGCTCGCCTCGGGAGTGAGGGCGAGGCCCAGCTCGCGGGCGCGCTCGGCGAGCTTCGGCGAGTCGCCGCCCGGGCGCGCGAGCCCGGAGAGGTCGCCCTTCACGTCGGCGAGGAACACCGGCACGCCGAGGCGGCTGAAGCCCTCGGCGAGGACGCGCAGGGTGACGGTCTTGCCGGTGCCAGTCGCCCCTGCGACGAGGCCGTGACGGTTCGCGAGCGCCGGGAGGAGCAGGAGCTCCTCGTTGCTCTTGGCGACGAGGATGGGAGCGGGAGGGGCCATCCCCCTTCTTTACCGCTCCGCCCCCGGCGGCGCGATCCTCCGGACGTCCTTCGGCAGCTTGAGCTCGAAGGCGGAGTCGGCGAGCCCGGCGTTGCGCTTCACCTTCTCGAAGCGGATCTCGTTCACGTTGCCGGCCCCGTCCACGACGCGCGTGGCGCGCACCTCGCCGTCGGGGCCCACCGTGAGCGCGATCGACTCGACGCGCGGATCCTCCTCCTTGGGGCGGAGGAGGAGCGCCCCCGCGCCGTCCACCGAGAGGTGGAACTCCCGGGCGAGGTCACCCTTGCCGAGGAGGAACGTGACCGCGGCGCTCATGGCGGTCGCGTCGAAGTGCTCGTCCACGTAGGCCTGGTTCTCCTCCGGCTCGTACTGCACGAGCCGCGAGCCCTTCACCGCCACGGTCTTCGGGGAGGGCGTCTCGTAGTCCCAGCGCATCATCCCGGGCTTCTTCACCCGGAGCGTTCCGGCGGAGACCTGGCGCCGGCCGAAGCCGGAGTAGGTGTAGGTCTGCTGAAAGCGCGCCTCGAGATCGCGGGTGCGCTCGTAGAAGGTCTGGACCTTCTTGGCGAGCGCGCCCGCGTCCGCGGGGGGCGGGGCGGCGGCGAGGAGCAGGGCGGCGAGGGCGGCGATCATGGTGAGCTAGATAGCAGACGGGCGGCGCGCGGGCGGCATTCACGGCCGCCACCCACACGCCTTGACGGCGCGGGCGCCCCAGGTGATCCTCCCCGGCTCGATGCGCGCCCTCCTCGCCGCCCTCGCCCTCGTCGCGCTCTCCGCCTGCACCGAGCCCTGCCAGGAGCTCGCGAACCGCCTGTGCGAGTGCGCCGGCGGCGGCAGCGCGCGCGACGCCTGCCAGCGGGGCGCGGAGGACCGGCTCTCCTCGGTCGGCGCGGGCGACGCGAAGCAGAAGCAGTGCGACGCCTGGCTCGGCACCTGTCACGCGCCGGAGGGCACGAAGTTCTGCGAGTGGATCAACACCACGGACGCGAAGGCGGCCTGCGGGATCTCGCTCGAGCCTGCCACCACGCCGTAGGCCACGTCCGGGAGGCGCGCTCAGCGCTCCGGCAGCCCCAGCATCACGCGCCTTCCCGCGGTCGGGGCGACCTTCCCCTCCGCGAAGCGCCCGGCGATCCGCTCGCCGCACCCGGCGCAGGCGCCGCCCTTCATCCGCACCGCCCGCACCGCGTGCCAGTCGCGCTCGATGACGCGCGCGCCGCAGCGCGGGCAGTAGGTGGTCTGGCCCTCGGGATCGTGGACGTTGCCGGTGTAGACGTGGCGGAGCCCCGCGGCGCGGGCGATGGCGCGCGCGCGGGTGAGCGTCGCGGGTGGCGTCCGCGGCCGGTCGAGCAGCTTGTAGTCGGGGTGGAACGCCGTGAAGTGCACGGGCACGTCCGGGCCCATGTGCTCCGCCACCCAGTCGGCCAGCCGCCGCGTCTCGTCAGGCGCGTCGTTCAGGCCCGGGATGAGGAGGTTCGTCACCTCCACCCAGACGTCCGTCTCCCGCGCGAGCCAGGCGAGCGTGTCGAGGACCGGCGCGAGGTGCGAGAGGGTGATGCGCGCGTAGAAGTCCTCGGTGAATGCCTTCAGGTCCACGTTCGTGGCGTCCATGTGGCGGAAGATCTCGGCCCGGGCCTCGCCGGCCACGTAGCCGCTCGTCACGAACACGGTGAAGAGCCCGCGCGCGTGCGCCTCGCGGGCCACGTCGATGGCGTACTCCGCCCAGATGATGGGGTCGTTGTAGGTGAAGGCGATCCCCGGGGCGCCGCGCGCGACGGCGAGGTCCACCACCCGCTCCGGCGTCCACGCGTCCTCGGCGGCGCTCGCGTCCAGGCGGGCCTTGGAGATGTCCCAGTTCTGGCAGAACCGGCACCCGAGGCAGCAGCCCGCGGTGCCGAACGAGAGGACGCTCGAGCCGGGCAGGTAGTGCGCGAGCGGCTTCTTCTCGATGGGATCGACCGCGAAGCCGGTGGAGCGCCCGTAGCCGGCGGTGAGGAGCCGGCCGCCGTGATTCTGGCGGATGAAGCAGAACCCGGCCTGCCCCTCCCCGATGCGACAGGCGCGCGGGCAGAGCGAGCAGAGCACCCGCCCGTCGGCGGCGGGCTGCCAGTGGCGCGCCTCGTGGAGCATGGATGGATCGTAGTCGCCCGCCCAGGACGGGGCAGCGGGCGGGCCGGCGGGGCCTCGCCCGCGGGTCCGCCGGGCCGTCGGACCCCGGCGCCTGGCGTCCGCGCGCTCGATCGACGCGCATGGCGGTGCTATCAGTCGAGGACGGCCCGCGCCGCTCGCGCGGGCCTGCCATTTTCGAGGACCGCCCCGTGACCTTCCGCGAAGCCATCGACCGCCGCCCCCTCGTGTTCGACGGCGCGATGGGCACCCAGATCCAGCGCCACCAGCTCACCGCCGCGGAGTTCGGCGGCAAGGAGGGCGCGAACGATCTCCTCACCCTCACCCGCCCGGACCTCGTGGAGGACATCCACGCGCGCTACTTCGCGGTCGGCTGCGACGTCGTCGAGACGAACACGTTCGGCTCCTCGCGCCTCAAGCTCGACGAGTACGGCCTCGGGCACCGGACCTACGAGGTGAACTTCCGCGCGGCGATCCTCGCCCGCCGGGCCGCGGAGCGCTTCCACGGCCCGGAGCACCCGCGCTTCGTGGCCGGCTCCATCGGGCCGACGGGCATGCTGCCGTCCTCCTCGGACCCGGCGCTCGGGAACATCACCTCCGACGCGCTGGAGCGGATCTTCTTCGAGCAGGCGAAGGGGCTCGTGGAGGGAGGCGTCGACGCGATCATCATCGAGACCCAGCAGGACATGCTGGAGCTGCGCGCCGCAGTGCTCGCCGCCGACGCCTGCCGCAAGGAGTGCCTGCGCGACGTCTTCATCATCGCCCAGCCCACCCTCATCGACGCGAACGGGCGGATGCTGCTCGGCACCGACGTCGCGAGCGCGCTCGCCACGCTCGAGCGGCTGCCGGTGGACGCCGTCGGGCTCAACTGCTCGACCGGCCCCGCCGAGATGCGGGCCTCGGTGCGCTACCTCGCGGAGCGGTCCTCCCACTACGTCTCGGTCCTGCCGAACGCCGGCATGCCCGAGAACGAGGACGGGCACGCGGTCTACAAGCTCTCGCCGGACGCGCTCGCCGACGCGCTCGCCGGGTTCATCGCCGAGTACGGGGTCGAGATCGTGGGCGGCTGCTGCGGGACGACGCCCGAGCACATGCGCAAGGTCGTCGAGCGGGTGCGCGGCCTGCGCGCGCCGCGCCGGTCCCGGCCGCGGGCCGCCGCGGAGCTGTCGAGCGCCATGAAGGCGGTCCCGCTCGCCATGGAGCCCCGGCCGCTCATCGTGGGCGAGCGGCTCAACAGCCAGGGCTCGAAGAAGGTGAAGGAGCTGCTCCTCGCCGACGACTACGCCGGGCTCGTGCAGATCGCGCGCGGCCAGGTCGACGCCGGCGCCCACGTGCTCGACGTGTGCGTGGCGCTCAACGAGCGCGACGACGAGGGCGCGCAGATGCGCACCCTCGCGAAGCTCCTCGCCCAGTCGGTGGACGCGCCGCTCATGATCGACTCGACCGAGGCGGACGTGGTCGAGGGCGCGCTCAAGGTGTACCCGGGCCGCTGCATCGTGAACTCGGTGAACCTCGAGAAGTCGGGCGAGCGCGTGAAGCGGATCCTCCCGCTCGCGCGGCGCTACGGGGCGGCGGTGGTCGCGATGACCATCGACGAGAAGGGCATGGCCCAGACCGCCGAGCGCAAGGCGGAGGTGGCCCGGCGCACCGTGGCGATCGCGACGGACTACGGGGTCCCGCCGGACAGCCTGGTGTTCGACGCGCTCACCTTCACGCTCGCCACCGGCGGCGAGGAGTACCGCCGGAGCGCGCTCGAGACGCTCGAGGGGATCCGGCGCATCAAGGCGGAGAACCCGGGCGTCCTCACCACCCTCGGCGTCTCGAACGTCTCGTTCGGCCTCGCGAAGGGCGCCCGCGAGGTGGTGAACTCGGTCTTCCTCTACCACGCGGTGCAGGCGGGCCTCGACCTCGCCATCGTGAACCCGAAGGACATCCGCCCCTACCCCGCCATCGTGGAGGAGGAGCGCGCGCTCGCCGAGGACCTCCTCTTCGACCGCCGCCCCGACGCGCTCGCGCGGCTCATCGCCCACTTCGGCGCGAAGGGCGCGCCCGAGAAGGCGGCGGTGGACCCGCTCGCCGGCGCGGGCGGGAAGAGCGCGGAGGAGCGGATCCACCTCCAGATCCTGCACCGCCGCCCGGAGGGCATCGAGGCCCTCATCGACGACGCGCTCACCCGCCGCTCGGCGGTCTCGGTGCTGAACGAGGTGCTCCTGCCGGCCATGAAGGACGTCGGCGACCGGTTCGGCGCGGGCGAGCTCATCCTCCCCTTCGTGCTCCAGTCGGCGGAGGTGATGAAGAAGGCGGTCGCCCACCTCGAGCAGTTCCTCGAGAAGAAGGCCGGCTCGACGAAGGGCACGGTCGTGCTCGCGACCGTCTACGGGGACGTCCACGACATCGGCAAGAACCTCGTGAAGACCATCCTCTCGAACAACGGCTTCACGGTGCACGACCTCGGCAAGCAGGTGCCGGTCGCGACCGTCATCGAGAAGGCGGTCGCCACCAACGCCGACGCCATCGGCCTCTCCGCCCTGCTCGTCTCAACCTCCAAGCAGATGCCGTTCTGCGTGGAGGAGCTCGCCCGGCGGAACCTCGCCTTCCCCATCATCATCGGCGGCGCGGCCATCAACCGGCGCTTCGGCTACAAGACCCACTTCACGCAGGGCGGAACGCCCTACGCGGGCGGCGTCTTCTACGCGAAGGACGCCTTCGAGGGGCTCGAGATCGTGGAGCAGCTCGTCGATCCGGCGAAGCGCGACGCGCTCAAGCACGGGGTGCTGCAGAAGGCCATCGCGAACCGCGACCTGCCGGCCTCCCCGGCGCCGCCGCCCGCGCCCACGAAGCGCGGGTCGTCCGTGGCGGCCGCGCCGCGCGTCCCGGCGCCGCCGTTCTGGGGGCCGCGCGTGGTGCCCGCCGGGCAGATCGCGCTCGCCGACGTGTGGCCGATGCTGGACCTGCCGGAGCTCTTCAAGCTGCAGTGGGGCGTGAAGGCGAAGGGCGAGGAGTACGAGAAGCTCATCCGCGAGGAGTTTGGGCCGAAGCTCGAGGAGCTGAAGAGCGAGGCCCAGGCGCAGGGCTGGCTCGTGCCGAAGGTCGTCTACGGGTACTTCCCCTGCCACGCCGAGGGGAACGACCTCGTGGTGCTCGACCCCGTGCACCGAAAGGCCGAGGTCGCGCGCCTGAAGCTCCCGCGCCAGCCCGACGACCGGAACCTCTGCATGGCGGACTGGTTCCGCGAGGAGCGCGGCTCCGACGTGTGCGCCTTCCAGGTCGTCACGGTGGGTGACCAGGCCTCCAGGATCGCGCACGAGGCGCAGGAGCGGGGCGACTACACCCACGCGCTCTTCCTCCACGGCCTCGCCGTCGAGACCGCCGAGGCGATGGCCGAGTACTGGCACCGCCAGGTGCGGAAGGAGCTCGGCCTCCCCGACGGCCAGGGCAAGCGCTACTCGCCGGGCTATCCGTCCTGGCCGGACCTCGCCGACCAGCGTCAGGTCTGGAAGCTGCTCGAGCCCGACCGGACCATCGGCGTCTCGCTCACCGAGGCGAACCAGATGGTGCCGGAGGCGTCGACCTCGGCGATCGTCCTGCACCACCCGGACGCGATCTACTTCCTCGTGCGCGGGCTGGAGCGGGTGGCGGGGTAGACCGCGGGCCGGTCACATATCGGGACAGAACAGCCGGGCGGAGAGGTTTCGCAGCCGCGCACGTCACTGCCCCCCGACCGGCTCGAGAGGAGACGGAGCATGGACCGATTCACCGGCGGTTGCCTGTGCGGCAACGTCCGCATCGTGGCATCGGGACGCCCGTACCGCGTCGGCATCTGTCACTGCCTCGACTGTCGCAAGCATCACGGGGCCCTCTTCAACGCTTCTGCGGTGTTTCCTCAGGATGCGGTGACGATCGAGGGCGAGACCGGCGACTACGCCGGTCGGTTCTTCTGTCTCCGCTGCGGCTCGTCCGTCTTTGGACGCACCGCAGACGAGGTCGAGGTGAACCTGGGATCCCTGGATGCCCCGGACCAGCTGATGCCGACCTACGAGAGCTGGATCGTCCGTCGCGAGTCCTGGTTGCCGCCGTTTCCGCTCACGAGACGGTACGACCGCGATCGTGGCGGCACGGGTCGCTCCGAGGAATAGGTCGCACCAGGGAATCCGGATAGAGACGTGACCGTCGCGTTCCGCGATTCGGCCGGATCGTTCGCGCGACGGAACTCTGGGTCGGGCGTGCGCGTGCGCGCCGCTGGGTCGGGCGCGTGCGTGTGTCCGCGAAGGTGGGGCGCGGTCGGTCTCTGTGGGACCCGGCTCCAGGAGTTCGGCGCCCTTGGAGCCGATGGGCCCGCGCACGCCGCTCCGACCTGTCGCGCGAGCGAGGGACGGTCTGATATCGACCGATAAACTGGTAGTGAATGGTCGCATTGACATGCTGAAACAGCGCTCCCTAACATCGCGGCGTCTTGTCGCAGGCCGTCGCCCGGTGGCGCGGCACGACCCGGACCCGAGGGAACGATGTTCACGTCCTCGCCAGAGCGCGTTCTCACCGACGAGGCCTTCGCGTCGTCGGGCGACGGGAGCTCGCGGCCCCGGTGCAGCGCCCTCGTTCGGCGAGGCGGCCCATGACGCTCCCGGAGCAGCTCCGCGCCATGCCCGAGGTGCGAGGCGGCCTCCTCGGCGACGCGCGCGGAGCGCTCCTCGACGCGTCGCCCGGCACGCCGGCCGCGGCGGACCTCGCCGCGCAGACGGCCGCGGCTTTGAACGCGCTCACCGCCGCGGGCGAGGCCGCGAAGCTTTCCCGGCTCGAGTCGGTGCTCCTCAAGTGCACGGGCAGCGCGACCGCGATCGCCGCCCGGGCGGACGGGTTCCTCCGGCTCGCGCTCGACCCCTCGAAGGCGACCAAGGCCGTGGAGGCGGCCCTCCACCAGTGGTCGCGCGAGGCCGTCGCGGTGCCCGCCCCGCGGCTCACCCGGCCCACGCCGCCTACGATCCCTTCGCCGCCCGTCGCGAGCGGCGCCACCGGCGGCCAGGCCGCGTCGGCGTCCGGGCCGAGACTCCGCTCGGCCGAGAGCGACCGCTTCGCGGCCCTGCGCCGCGCGATGGTGCGCGGCCACCTCAGCGAGGCCGTGACGCTCGCGGCCGCGCTCGGCGAGCGTCCGCCCTCTGCTCCGGCGCGCGCGGGGGACGAGCCCGTGGACCGCGACGCGCTCGCCGCCACGCTCGAGAGCCTCCTCGAGGGCGTCGGGAGCATCCTGGCGGGCGATGGCATCGGGGGGGAGCGGGCGCTCCGCGAGCTCACCGTCAGCGCGCAGCCAAACCTCTCCTTCCGCTGGCTCGCCCTCTACTGGAGCGCGCGCGCCGCGCTCAAGAGCGGGAGCCTCCCCTCGGCGCGGGCCCACGTGAAGGAGGCGCTCCCACTCGGACGCCAGCTCGACCTCGAGTCGAGGGCGGTCACGGAGTGGCTCGCGGGCGACGTGCTCTCGCAGGACCGCGACGCGTCGCGCGCCCTCGCCTGGTTCGCCGACGCCCGCGCGCTGTTCGAGCGGCTCGGGGATGCCTGGGGCGCCGCGCAGGTGTCGCTCTCCGAGGCGCGCACCCTCGCCTCGCTGGAGCGCGAGCAGGAGGCCGCCGAGGCGGCCTCGCGCGCGTCGGCGCTCGACGCGGCCTGGGACGAGCCGGCGGTCTTCCTCGCGCGGCGGGCGCTCTTGCGGGATGACGTCGCCGCGGCGGAGAAGATCCTCGAGGCCGTGGAGACGCCGGCCGCCGACCGCGTGCGCACCGTGATCGAGGCGATCCGCGGCGACGCCGTCAGCCGCGCGGACGCGAGCGAGTACCTGCGGGAGCACGACGCGCCCCCGAGCGCGCGCGCGATCCAGGCGCTCGGGCGCATCGCGAACGCGTGGCCGCGGTTCGTCCCCGCGCGCGACGCGCTCGCGTGGATGCTGCTCAAGGTCGGCAAGTACGCGGAGGCGGGCAGCGTGTTCCGCGGCCTCCTCGGCCAGCCTCTCGCCCCGGGCGATCGCGCCTCGGTGATGCTCGGGCTCGGGTGCATCTCGCACGCGCAGCGGCCGGCGAGGGATCCCGCGGCGCTCCGCGCCGTGGTGGCGGCGGCGTCCGTGGCGTCCCCCGCCGCGCCGGCCGCGCCGCGCGAGCCGCCGCCCATGCCTCAGCTCTCCGGGTCCACCCTCCTCGCTCGCGGCTCGCAGGCGCCCGGCGCGCTCGACGCGGTGTTCTCCGGTCGCCTCAGCGTCTTCGCCTTCCCCGACCTGCTCGAGTTCCTCCGCAGCGCCAGGCGCACCGGGCTCCTCGTGTGCAGCAGCGCGCGCGGCGTCGCGGCGCTCAGGCTGCGGGACGGCTGGATCACGGGCGGCGCCTCCCCGGGCACGCCCAGGGTGGGAGAGCTGCTCCTCCGCGCGCGAAAGGTCTCGCCCCTCGCGCTGCACGCCGTGCAGGACGAGCCGGACCCGGTGATCGGCGAGGTGCTCGTGCGCGAGGGCATCGCGGACGCCGCGGCGGTGAAGGAGGCGCTCGAGCAGCAGGTCGCGCTCGCCATCCGCGAGCTCGTCGGCTGGACCGACGGCGAGTTCGCGTTCAACCGCGAGCCGGAGGGCGGCGAGACCTCGGCACAGGTCTCGATCGCGCTCGACCCCCAGGCGGTGCTGCTGAACGTGTTCAAGGAGATGGACGAGCAGGCCCGCCCCGCCGCGAGCGGCGTGGAGCTCTAGGTCTCCTACGCATGAACCGGCCCTCCCCCACGGACGAGCCCCGCGGTCCCGAGCAGGAGGACCTGACGCGCCTCGTGGGCGTGAAGCTCGGGAACTACCGGCTCGAGCGGCTCATCGGGCGCGGCCGCATGGGGGTCGTCTACCTCGCGAAGGACGAGGCGTTGCTCCGCCCCACCGCCATCAAGATCCTCTCGTGGAGGGTCGCGGACGCGCAGGGCCACGACCCCGTCCAGTGGTTCCTCACCGAGGCCCGCCTCGTCGCGCGGATCAACCACCCGCGGGTGGTCCAGATCTACGGCGCCGCGAGGCACGGCGATCACTGCTACATCGCGATGGAGTACGTGGTCGGCTCCTCCGCCGAGGCCGTGGTCGCGGCGCGGGGGCGGCTCGCTCCGGAGGTGGCGACGGACATCCTCCTGCAGGCCGCGGCGGCGCTCGAGGCCGCTCACCGCTCCGGCGTCATCCACCGCGACGTGAAGCCCGCGAACCTGCTCGTCGGCGACGGCGGCGTGACGAAGCTCGGCGACTTCGGGATGGCCCTCGGCTCGGCAGAGCTGCGCATCGGCACCGCCCACCTGCGCGTCGGCACGCCCTACTACACCGCTCCCGAGATCTGGAGCGGCGCCGCGGCCACTGCGGCCTCTGACATCTACTCGCTCGGCGCGACGTACTTCCACCTGCTCACCGGCCGCCCTCCGTACCCCGGTCCCGACGTCGCGGCGGTCGAGCAGGGCCACCTCCGCGAGCGGGTGCCCGACGTCCGCGCCCTCGTGCCGAGCCTGCCCGCCTCGTGCGCCGCCCTCCTCGCTCGCGCGCTCGCGAAGGCGCCGCGGGAGCGCCACGCGTCCGCGCAGCTCCTTCTCTGGGAGGGGAGGCGTGTGCTGCAGGACATCGCGGCGGCCGGCGGGTCGCCCCGCGGCGCGTCCCCGATGGCGGCGCGCCCCGCGTCGTCGCGGGCGCAGCCGCCCGCCCCCTCCACGGCCCCGGCGCCGCGCCTCCTCGCGGAGGCGTTCGGGTTCGTCCGCCGTCCGTTCTTGTGCGGCGACAGGGCGGGCGGCCCGCGCGGCAGCGAGCCGTTCGCAGCGATCCGGGGAGAGCTCGCCGACGCCGTCCGCGACGAGGGACGGCTCCTCGTCGCGCTCACCGGTCCGGGCGAGAGCGGGCGGACCACGCTGTGCCAGGAGCTCGCGCGTGAGCTCGCCGCCGAGCGGCTCACGCTCGTCGTGGCCGCGGCGCCCGGTGTCGATTCACGCGGCCTCGTCCAGGGCATCTGCCGCGCGGCGGGGATGGCGGAGGAGGCGTCCGAGGAGGCCTGCCTGGACGCGCTCGTCGAGCGGTTCGTCGAGGAGCAGCGCCGCCGGGCGACGCCTCTCCTCGTGCTCGACGGCGTGACCGCGGCGCCGCCCTGCGCGGCGGGGGTGGCGCGGGTCCTCGAGGCAGTGCGCTGGTCCGGATCGTTCAAGGTCCTGCTCGCGGGCGCGCCCGGGCTCGTCGAGGCCCTCGCTCGGGGTGGCGTCGAGCTCCCCGAAGGGCGCGGCCCGGAGCTCGCGGTGCCGTCCCTCGATCCCCAGGTGATCGGGGCGTACGTGCGGGGCGCCATCGACGCGGCGCTCGCGCGCGGGGCCCCTCCCATCGTGGTCTCGCCGGACGCGGTGCTCCTCCTCGCGCTTCGCTCGGACGGCGTCCTCGGCCGGGTGGACTGCATCGCCGAGAACATGCTGGTGCTCGCCGCCGCGGAGCGGCGCCGCGTCCTCCGCTCGTGGCACGCGTGGGTCGCGTCCGACGAGGAGCGCTGGTCCGAGCGCGCCACCGCGGCGCTGCCTCGGCAGCCGGACCGCTGGCCGCCGCCCGAGGTCGCCGACGTCATCGACGCGTGCCGCCGTGGCGCGGGCCTTCCTCCCTGGCCGCGGGGAAGGACGTCGCGAACGTGAGGACACCGATGCGAACCAGGCAGTCGCACCGCGGAACGGCCGGCCTCCCCTCGCAAGGAGCGAGCCCATGTCGGACCTGACGCTGATCAGCGGTCTACCCGAGGTGAAGAGCGCCGTGCTCGGCGACCTCGCCGGCACGTTCCTCGACGACGTCGAGGAGCCGGATGGCGAAGGAGTGGCCGCGGTGATGGGGTTCTTCGCGAGCCTCGTCGGCCAGGTGGGCAGCGAGCTCGGCCTCGGCGCCCTCGAGCGCGTGTCGCTCGCGGGCGCGACGGACGCTCACGCCGTGCTCTTGCGCGGCGGCCACGTGATCGCGGCTCGCCTCGCGCGCCCGGCCGCGCTGGCCGCGATCGAGAAGGCCTGGGACGACGCGCTCCAGGGGCGGAGGTGACCATGGACACGATCCTTCAGTCGCTCCTCGACCTCCCCGGCGTGAACGCCTCGCTCGTGTTCGACGCGGACGGGCACCTCCTCGCCCATCGCGGCCGCACGATCTACGACCGCGACCTGTGCCAGCAGGTGAGCGGCTGGCTCGTGAAGGCCGTGGACGCGGTCCAGCTCCAGCAGGGCGACTGGGAGTCGATGACCGCCCAGTTCGCTGACGGCAAGCTCCTGCTGCGCAGCCTCGGCCTCTCTCGCGACGGGAAGAGCCACGTCCTCGCCCTCGTGGCGGACGCCGCGCTGAACCCGTCGTTCGCGACCGTCGCGATCCGCGTGGCCACGGCCAAGCTGAAGAAGGCCCTCGAGGGCGGGGGAGCGGCGTCCTCGTCGCAGACCCTCGGCGGTTCCGCGGCGCCGCCGCCGGCCGCGTCCTCCTCGGTGCTCCCCTCCGACTCGAAGCCCGTCCTCGCGAACTCCGGGCTGAGCTGGTCGAAGGTCTCGAGCAGCGGCCTCTCGCGGATCGCCGTCGCCGACCCCGCCTCGGCCGCGTTCCTGTCGCGCTGCGCGAAGGAGCTCGCCCGGTACGTGGGGCCGATCTCGAAGGTTTACGTGGAGGAGGGCGTCCACCGCGTCTCCCCGGAGCACCCGTTCGCGCTCGCGGCGTCGCGCGCGCTCGTCGACGACCTCGCCGCCCAGATCGAGGACGCGGCGGACCGCGCCGCGTTCCGCGAAGCGCTCGACGCCGGAGACCGGCTCAGGTTCCGCACGCTGGAGAAGAAGCCCTAGCGCAATTCACCCGCAGGCGGGTCGCCTTGGCGGCGGCCCGGGAGGTGAGTCGATGTCCATCGTTCGATCCGTGCGCGCGAGCCTCGCCGCCACGATCTCGCTGAAGCTCGCCGCGCTCGCCCTCGTCCTCACCGCGATCGCGGCCACCGTCATCACCGTCGGGCAGACACGACGAATGGAGGAGCTCACTCTCGAGAAGGCGCGCGTCGCCGCCTCCCTCGGCGCGCGGCAGTACGGCAGCTTCTTCGACGACGCCATCGACAGCGGCCAGCTCACCGTCGCCGACGTCTTCGACCAGAGCTACACGCCCATCAAGGGATACGACTGGGGCCCGCACCCCAAGTTCCACACGCGCTACGACGCCATGACGGATCGCGCCGTGCTCGTGTTCGAGGACAAGGTCCTCGAGCAGGAGGACTTCGTCTTCGCGGTGGGCGTCGACGAGCGCGGTTACCTGCCCACCCACAACACCCGCTACCAGAAGCCGCTCACCGGAGACGCCAAGGCGGACCTCGTCGGCAACCGGACGAAGCGCATGTTCGACGACCCGGTGGGGATCGCCGCCGCGCGCAACGTGCAGCCCTCGTTCCTGCAGGAGTACCAGCGCGACACCGGCGAGACGATGTGGGACGTGTCCTCGCCCATCTACGTGAAGGGGAAGCACTGGGGAGGGTTCCGGGTGGGCGTGTCGATGGAGCGCATCGGCGCGCACAAGCGCCAGCTCCTCCTGTCGCTGCTCCTCGTCTTCGGCGGCTTCGCGCTCGTGACGATCGGGGCCATGTTCGTCGTCGTGCGGCGGGCGATGCGGCCCGTCGTGGCGCTCACCGAGACGGCCGATCGGATCAGCCTCGGCGAGGCGCTCGACACGCCCATCAAGTCGGACGCGGTCGACGAGATCGGGCAGCTCACGAAGACCATCGATCGCCTGCGCGTCAGCATGAAGGCGGCGATGGCACGGCTCGGCCACTAGGCGCACGAGGAGAATCGACCATGGTGCCCATGTCCCGCACGCGCTTCGCGATCGTCGCCCTCTCGCTGGCGGCCGCCTCCCCGGCCCTCGCGGGCGAGCCGCGCCCCAGCGTGATCCCGGCCACGGTGACGTCCGCCGACGGCCTCACGGCCCAGGAGCGCGAGATGCTCGACCTCGCGACCCACTTCGCCGCGCGCTGCGCCGCGGCCCTGGACCGCTGGATCGACAAGGAGGTCACGAAGGAGCGGCTGTTCAGCTTCCTCTACTACCCGATCCCGGCGACCGATCCCCCGAAGTTCACCACAGAGTGGGACCGCCTCTCCGATCGCGACATCCTCCCCATCGAGGAGAGCGTCCTCGCGAAGTCGGCCGTCATCCAGTTCGCGGTGATGGTCGACCGGAACGGCTACCTCCCCACGCACAACCAGCGCTACTCGCAGCCCCTCACCGGGAACCTCGCGAACGACCTCGTGAACAACCGCACGAAGCGGATCTTCAACGACCGGACCGGCCTCGCCGCCGCGCGGAGCGAGGCACCGTTCCTCATCCAGCGCTACCAGAGAGACACCGGCGAGACCATGGCGGATCTGTCCGTGCCGATCTTCGTCCGGGGGGTCCACTGGGGCGCGGTGCGGATCGGTTACCGCGCCGTCGATTCGCGCTGACGGGAGGCGTCAGCGTGCCGTACGGGCGGCGCCGGTCATCGACCGGCGCCCTCGCCTGCGCTGCCGCCCGCGGCCGTCGCCCAAAACGGAAAACTCCACCAAGAGTTCCAGCATTCGGTCCGTGGGATCGCCGCTATTGCCGCTGGTCCTGGGTGCGAAGGGGCGTAGACCGCCGGAGGCGTGATCATCGCGGTCCGCGATTCGGCCGGATCGGTCGCGCGACGGAACTCTGGGTCGGGCGTTTAGTCCCTGATGGGCGCGCGGGCACCCACTGTCGACGGCGCTCGCCCTCGCGTCACGACGGAGTGGGGCGAGGTGTTACGACTCGCGCATCGCGCTCTCCTTAGTTGAGGGCCGTGAGGATCATCGACCACCAGACGTCCATCTCCGCGCGCTTACCGCCTAACAGCTTGTCTATGTCCCCTCGGAGATCAGACGCTCCCGTGCAGCGGAAACCGCCGCCGCATAGACTGGCTGCAGCGGCTCTGCGAGCGCCCGCTCGAGTTGAGCTTCGACCTCCCAAAGAACCTTCTGCTCTGCCTGATGCTCAGTCGGGAGGCCGCTCCTGCCGTCTTCGGTCAAGTCCCGTCTTCTGTGTGAATGGAACTCCGCGTGAAGCTCCTCGGCTGAATCACGCCGCCTTGGCGGCGGCGACGTCCTTCGACTTCAGCATCGACAGGTCCAGATAGCGACGGTCGGTCCA
>NZ_JALCZB010000045.1:0-35977 GCF_022690745.1 Anaeromyxobacter sp. SG64
GGCGGCCTCTGCGCGCGCCTACTGCGAGGAGGCGCGGGCGCTCGGCGAGCGGCGCGCGGACCGCTACGGCGTGGCGCACGCCGGGCCGGAGGAGCCCTTCGAGCGCGGGCTCCGGCTCATGCGCGCCGGGGATCGGCGCGCGGCCGCCGCGGCGTTCGCGGAGGCGCGCGGGGACGGGGACGGGGCGGCGGCGCTGCTCGAGGGCATCTGCCTGTACGAGCTCGGGGAGGACTCGCGCGCCGACGCGTCCCTCGCCGTCGCGGAGCGCTCCGCCGAGCACCGCGAGGCGGCCGAGTTCTACCGCGGCCTCGTGGCGCTGCGCGCCGGCCGCTCCGACGACGCGGCCCGGCTGCTCGAGCGCGCGAGCACCGACCCGGAGCTCGGCCAGACCGCGCTCGGGCTCGCGCGACTCGCCCGCCGCGGCGGCCGCCTCGGCCTGTCGATCTTCGCCGAGTCGGGCTGGGACTCGAACGTCGATCTCACGCCCGACGCGAGCCGCGTCCGCAGCGGGACGGGCGACGCCGACACCGGGATCACCGCGGTGGGACGCTTCTCGCCGGCCGGCGAGAGCGGCCCGTTCCTGCGCGCGACCGCCCAGCTCCGCGAGCAGGCGCGCTACGACGTGCTCGACCTGCGCGGCGGCGGCGTGGCCGCGGGGTGGCAGGCGGGGAGGGGCGCCCGCTACCTCCTCGCCGAGGGCGGCTACGATCGCCAGGACCTCGGCGGCGCACCGTACCTCACGGCGCCGCGCGCGCTCGGCGCGGCGCGGGTCCCGCTCTCCACCGAGACCTCCCTGGGCGCGACCTATCTCGCCCGGTGGGAGTCGTTCCACACCGAGATCGCCGCGCCGTACGGTGGCCTGCGCCAGCTCGGCGAGATCGACCTCACCCTGCTCCTCGGCGGGCGCGGCAGCGCGACCCTCGCCTGGCGAGGCGTCCGGGACGGTGCCCGCCAGCCCGCGCTGGCGTCCTTCGAGCAGGGGCCGCGCGTGGGGCTACGCCTCGAGCTCGGGCCGCGGGCGCGCGCCGGCCTCGACGCGAGCCTCGCGTGGCGCACGTACGACGCGCTCGACCCGGGGCTGCGCGCCGTCCGCGCCGACACGGCGCTCGCGGCCGGGGCGACGCTCGAGCTCGATCTCGCCGATCGCTGGTCGCTCCGGCTCGGCGTCGCCGGGCACAAGGAGCTCTCCAACGTCCCGGAGCTCTCCTGGACGAAGCTCGCGCCGTCGCTCGGGATCGCCTACACCGTCGGGCTGCGCTGACGGGGCGCTCGCCCGGCCGGGCGCGCGCCGCGAGCCGCTCCGGACGCGCCCCGCCGCCGCCGCGTATATGATGCGCCCGGCCGCGCCCGTGCGGCTCCACTCGATCGACCGGCACGCGATGAGACTCACGCTCGGCATCTCGCCCTGTCCCAACGACACCTTCATCTTCGACGCGCTGGTGAACGGCGCGATCGACACGGGCGAGCTCCGCCTCGACGTCGTCCACGAGGACGTGCAGACGCTGAACGAGTGGGCGAGGGCGGGCCGGCTCGACGTGAGCAAGGTGAGCTACGGCGTCGTGCCGGCCATCGCGGGCGACTACGCGCTCCTCCGGTCGGGCGGCGCGCTCGGCCGCGGCGTGGGGCCGCTGCTCGTCGCGCGGCCCGGCGTCGACGCGTTCCGGCCGGAGACGATGCGGGTGGCGGTGCCCGGCCGAGACACCACCGCCCACCTCCTCTTCTCGCTCGCCTACCCGGGGGCGGCGCACAAGCAGTTCCGGGTGTTCTCCGACATCGAGGACGCCGTCCTCGGCGGCGCGGTGGACGCGGGCGTGATCATCCACGAGGGTCGCTTCACCTACGCGGCGAAGGGGCTCGTGAAGCTGCTCGACCTCGGCGAGCACTGGGAGCGCCAGACGGGCGCGCCCATCCCGCTCGGCGGCATCGTCGCGCGCAGGACCCTCGACCGCGACGTGCTCCGCGCGCTCGAGCGCCTCGTCCGCGAGAGCACCCTGCACGCGCTGGCGCGGCGGCCGCTCGTGACCGAGTACGTGAGGCGGCACGCGCAGGAGATGGACGAGGCGGTGATGCGCCAGCACATCGACCTGTACGTGAACGACTTCTCGGTGGACGTCGGCGACGCAGGGGGGAGAGCGGTCGAGACGCTGCTCGACGTGTACGCGCGGATGAACCCCGCGTCCGCCGGGGTGCGGCGCGACGTGTTCCTGTGAGTCGCTGGAGCGGGCCAGGGCCCGCGGTCGGGAGCGCCTGTCGGGTACCTCCGCCATCCGTCCGTGCGCGGGCCGCCCGCGGCGCGCAGATCCGGGCACCACACGGGAGGTGGGCATGACCCGAACGACGGTGACCATCGTGGCCGCGGCGCTCGCGACCGCCGGCGCGGCGCGCGCCGAGGTGAAGACGCAGGAGATCGAGTACCGGCAGGGCGACACGGTGCTGAAGGGGTTCCTCGCGTACGACGACGCGGCCAAGGGGAAGCGGCCCGGCATCCTCGTCGTGCACGAGTGGTGGGGGAACAACGCCCACGCGCGGAACGCGGCGACGAAGCTCGCGAAGGCAGGCTACGTCGGGTTCGCCCTCGACATGTTCGGAGAGGGCAAGTCCACGACGCACCCCGAGGACGCGAAGGCGTTCGTGGCGGAGGCGACGAAGGACCCCGCCGTGAAGAAGGCCCGCTTCGAGGCGGCGCTCGAGCAGCTCGTGGCGCAGCCGCAGGTGGACCGTGAGAAGATCGGGGTCATCGGCTACTGCTTCGGCGGCGGGGTGGCGCTCGACATGGCGCGGGAAGGCGAGCCCCTGAAGGCGCTCGCGACCTTCCACGGCAGCCTCGCGAGGTCGAGCGAGCCCGCGAAGGAGGGGACGTTCGGACCGCGCAGCATCCTCGTCCAGACGGGCGGCGCCGATCCCATGGTGCCGAAGGAGCAGGTGGCGGCGCTCGAGAAGGAGATGAAGGCGGCCGGGGTGAAGGCGCGCGTCATCACCTATCCGGCCGCGAAGCACGGGTTCACGAACCCCGACGCCGACAAGGCGGGCATGGCCGGGCTCGCCTACGACGCGAAGGCCGACCGCAGGTCCTGGGACGAGCTCCTGAAGTACCTGAAGGCGGTCTTCGGGAGGTGAGCGCGGCACCCCGCACCGCGACCGCCGGCCCGGCCGCGCACGTGCTCTCCGTGAGCGGGCTCGAGAAGCGCTTCGGCGCGACGGTCGCGGTGGACGGGGTGTCGTTCGAGGTCGGCCGCAACGAGATCGTGGGCCTACTCGGGCCGAACGGCGCGGGGAAGACCACCACCATCAACATGCTGCTCGGCGTCCTCCAGCCGAGCGCGGGGACCATCCGGATCGAGGGCGTGGATCTCGCCGCCGAGCGATCGCGCGCCCTCGCGCGCACCAACTTCGCCGCGGTGTACGCCCCGCTCCCAGGCAACCTCACGGTCTCCCAGAACCTCCGCGTGTTCGGGCTGCTCTACGGCGTGAGGCGGCTCTCCGACCGGATCGAGGCGCTCCTCGCGCAGCTCGACCTGCGGCGCTTCCGGGACACGCGCTGCGGCGTGCTGTCGTCGGGAGAGCAGACGCGCGTCGCGCTCGCGAAGGCCCTCCTCAACGACCCGCAGCTCCTCCTGCTCGACGAGCCGACCGCGTCGCTCGACCCGGCCACGGCGCGCGACGTGCGGGCCAAGATCCGGGCGTGCGCGGCGGCGGGCACCGGCGGCGTGCTGTGGACGTCGCACAACATGTACGAGGTCGAGGAGGTCTGCGACCGCGTCCTCTTCCTCTCGCGCGGGCGGATCCTGCTCGAGGGCGACCCCCGGACGCTGCCCGGGGAGCACGGCAAGGCCACGCTCGAGGAGCTGTTCATCACCGTGGCGCGCGAGCCGCTCGCGCTCGAGGGGGCTTGATGATGACCTTGCGGGCCGGGCGCGTCTTCGCCGTCGTCCTCCGGCAGTGGTACCTGGTCCGCGGAAGCTTCTCGCGGATCGTGCCGCTCTTCGCGTGGGTGGCGGTGGACGTCGTGCTGTGGGGCTTCATCACGCGCTGGCTCGACAGCGTCGCCGCGCCGGGCGGGAGCTTCGTCCCCACGCTGCTCGGGGCGGTCCTCCTGTGGGACTTCCTCGCCCGCGTCATGCAGGGCGTGACGATGGCGTTCTTCGAGGACGTCTGGTCGCGCAACTTCCTCAACGTCTTCGCGACCCCGATCTCGATCGCGGAGTACGTCTCCGGGCTCGTGCTCGCGAGCGTGGCGACGAGCACGCTCGGCCTCGCCGTGATGCTCTCCATCGCGACGGGCGTGTTCGGGCTGTCGCTCCTCGGCTACGGCCTCCTGCTCGTTCCGTTCCTGCTCGTGCTGTTCCTGTTCGGCATCGCGCTCGGCATCACCGGCTCGGCCCTCGTCCTCCGGCTCGGGCCGGCCGCGGAGTGGTTCGTCTGGCCCATCCCGGCGGTGCTGTCGCCGTTCGCGGGGGTGTTCTACCCGCTCGCCACGCTCCCGCCCTGGATGCGCGCGGTCGGGCGCGCGCTGCCGCCGTCGCACGTCTTCGAGGCGATGCGCGCGATCGTCGCCGGCCGCGCCTTCTCGGGCGCGGCGCTCGCCTGGGGCGGCGGCCTCGCGGTCCTCTACATCCTGCTCGCGAGCTGGGTCTTCGTGCGCGTCCACCGCCACGCGGTCCGGACCGGGCTCATCGCGCGCTACAGCGCCGAGAGCGTGAGCTGAGCCAGCGGCCGACGCGACCGGTCGCCATCCCGCCCCAACTCGCCGCGGCCGCCTGGCCGCTTCCTCGCTCGCCCGTGGTACGGACGGCCGGGCGAGCCATCGCTCGCAGCCACGGCCGGCGAGCGCCCGGGATCCACGAGGCATCCGGCGTGAGCTGAAACAGCTCGCATCCGCTCCGAGCCGCGCTCGAGGAGAGCGAACCGGGTCGGCAGGGAGGCGAACGGGGGAGGCTTCGCGCGCTCCGTCCATGCGAAGGCCATGGGACGGGCGAGCGAGGGTAGATGGGTCGGGTAGACGGCGACTCGCCTGCAGGAGAGCCCCCATGACGAGTCACGGCAGTCGATCCCGCGCGCTGGCCTCGTGCGCGCTCCTCATCCTCGCCCTGCTCCCCGCGCACGCCCGGGCCGCGCCGGCCGCGAAGATCTGGGTCGCCTCGGCGACCGAGAAGATCCGTCCGGGCGACCCCGCGCGCGCGACCTCGGTCGCACGGATCTCCGCCGCCCGGAACGAGTTCGAGGCCTTCCAGGTGGTCGTCACCGGCAACGCCCGGGGCGTGCGCGCGAGCGCGTCCACGCTCTCGGGCCCCGGCGGCGCCGTCATCGCCGGCGTCCGTCTCTACCGCGAGGCCCTCATCAACCTGACGCGGCCGTCCGCGCCCGACGGCGCCACCGGGCGCTTCCCCGACGCCCTCGTCCCGGACGTGGACGAGATCGTCGGGGAGCGGCGGAACGCGTTCCCGTTCGACGTCCGGGGCGGCGAGAGCCGGGCGATCTGGGTGGAGGTGTTCGTGCCGCGCGGCGCCGCCCCCGGGCTCTACCGCGGGGAGCTCCGCGTGGACGCCTCGGGGCGCTCCACGGTCGTGCCGGTCGAGCTCACGGTGTGGGACTTCGAGCTGCCCTCGACCTCGACGCTCCGCACGGCCTTCGGCCTCATGTGGGGGACGCTCCCCGCCGGCCACGGCATCAGCGCGTCGGACGTGGCCGCGTTCGCGACGCTGCGCGCTCGCTACGGCCAGCTCGCGCTCGACCACCGCCTCTCCCTCTCGCGTCACGATGACGGACAGTGGAACGACCTCGACCACTTCGACCGCTACTACCGTCCGCTGATGGACGGGACCGCCCCGACGCGGCTCGCCGGCGCGCGGCTGACCGCGGTCGAGTACCTCGGCAACCTCGAGGACGTGGCGAACCTCGCGCGCTGGGCGACGCGCTACCGGTCACGGCCGGGCTGGTTCGAGCGGCTCTTCCAGTACACGTGCGACGAGCCGCCGTACCAGGGCTGCACCTTCGCGGACGTGCTCACCCGCGCCCGGGCGGCGAAGACGGCCGACCGGGAGTTCCGGACGCTCGTCACCACCACCATCCAGCAGGCGGACGCGAACGGGATCTCCCCGGTGCTGGATCTCCTCGTGCCGGTGGTGAACTTCATGGACGACAAGTCCGGCACCTACGCGGGGAACCAGCGCAGCAAGTACGACCCGTTCCTCGCCGCCGATCCGCTGAACGAGGTCTGGCTCTACCAGAGCTGCATGAGCCACGGCTGCGGGAGCAGCTCCGCGTACGACACCGGCTGGCCGAGCTACATGATCGATGCGTCGGCGGTGCGGAACCGGGCCATGCAGTGGCTCGACTTCGTGTACCGGGCGACGGGCGAGCTGTACTGGGACACGACCTACGCGTACCTCTCCGGCGATCCCTGGACGAGCCAGTGGGAGTTCGACGGCAACGGCGACGGGACGCTCTTCTACCCGGGCACGCCGGCCAAGATCGGCGGCGCGACCCACGTCCCCGTCGCGTCGATCCGCCTCAAGATGATCCGGGAGGGGATGGAGGACTACGAGTACCTGAGCCTGCTCTCGCGGCTCGGGGACCCGGGCCTCGCGGCCGCCGTCGCGAGCGACCTCTTCCCGACGGCCTCCTCGACCGACCCCGGCGTCGCCCGGCTCATGGCCGCGCGCGAGCGCGTCGCGCGCCGGATCTTGGAGCTTCGCGGCGTCCCGTTGCCGTGAAGGACGGATGCGCGCGCGCCCCGGCAGACGAGCAGCCGGTAGCTTGACTCGACGCGGCGCGCGGGACTAGCCTCGCGACGTTCCTCGGACGAAGCGCAGCGGGTGCTGCGCCGCGTCCGCGGACGATCCCGATCACAACGACCCGAGCGTCGCCCGGCTCCGGGCGTCGCGGAGCGCGAGAGGCGCCCCGCGGCGCTCACACCGGCGATCGTCGTTGCAGGAGTGGTCCGACCATGCAGTCCGCGCTGTTGCCCGCGCTCGTCCTCGCCGCTGCCGCCATCGTCGTGGGCCAGAGAATCCGCGCGCGCCGTCGCTTCGCCAGGCTGAAGGTCTCCGGGGGCCGGATGGCTCTCGTCCTCAACATCGTCAATCGACGCTGATCCGTCGCTGGATCCCGCGCCGCGATCACCAGATCGTAGCGCCCGGGTCGGGTGGCGGTACCATTCGCGCCGTGGCGAGACGGCGCGCGAGGCGGAGGCCTGCCCGGAGCCGGCGGCGCGAGGCGCCGCCGCTCGCGGTGGTCGTGCTCCTCGCCGTGGCGTCGCTCGCGGCGGTCAACTTCGCCTACCAGGTCATCCGCAAGCCGACCGAGCTGCTCGGGCTCGTCGCGCCGACTTCCCCGAAGCCCCCCGAGGCGACCTGGGCCGAGTACGGCGCGCTCTTCGAGGAGCACTCGACCGATCTCGTCCGTCCGGAGCTCCTCGCCGCGCTCGTCCAGGTCGAGAGCGCGGGAGACCCGCTCGCGCGCACCTACTGGCGCTGGCGGTGGAGCTGGAACCCCCTCGAGCTCTACGCGCCCGCCTCGAGCGCCGTCGGGATCCTCCAGATCACCGACGGCACGTTCGTGGAGGCGAGCCGCCTCTGCATTCACGACCACGCGGTGGCGCACGAGGGCGCCTGGTACGACCCGCGCGCCTGCTGGCTCAACGCGCTCTACTTCCGCACCGTCCCGAGCCACGCCATCGAGATGACGGCGGCGCTCCTGCACGAGGCGATCGCGGAGGCGCTCGGAGGACGCAGCGCGACGGTGGCGCAGGGCGCGCGCCTCGCCGCCCTCGTCCATCTGTGCGGCCGGGGGCGGGCCCCCGCCTTCGCGGCGCGCGGGTTCCGGGCGCTGCCCGGCGAGCGCTGCGGAGACACCGACCTCGGCGGCTACCTGGATCGCGTGGAGGCGCTCTCGCGGACGTTCGCGCGCATGGCGGCGGTGGACCTCTGATCGCGCCGCCCGCCCGGGCGGGCTCCCTGCGCTCGGACTCCCTGGCGCGGGTCACTTGCACGCGACCGGCCGGCAGGCCCCCGCCGCGCCGGCCTGGCAGCAGTGCAGCGCCACCCCGCTCGTGTCGAAGAAGTCGACGCGGTAGCCGTGGCCGTCCGTCTCGAGCACCGCGTAGCCCCAGGCGGTCGTCGCGAAGCGGACCTGGGCGCGGGCGGGCGTGCGGGTCGTGAAGTGCGCGAAGCTGCCCATCGCGGTGCTGCCGGAGACGAACACCTCGAGACCGTCGAGCGTCAGGTGCTCCAGGGCGTGGACGTGGCCGGCGAAGAACGCGCGGGCGCGGCCCCCGGCGGCGGCGAGGAGCCGCGCCATGCGCGCGCCGTAGGGGAGCGGGCGGCGCGTGCCGTACCAGTGCACCGCCGCCGGCGGGTGGTGGCCGACGAGGAAGCAGAGCCGCCCGGCGCCGCACGGCGCGGTCGCCTCGCGGACGAAGGCGAGCTCCTCCTCGAGCGTGAAGCCGCCGTAGTCCCGGACGACGACGTTCGTGTCGAGCACGACGAAGCGGACGTCGCCCCGGTCGAGCACGTAGTGGCGCGCCGGCTGGAGCCACTCGGGCGAGCGGCGCGCGACCGCGAGGCACGCGCGCCGCCGCATGGCCTCGACCTCGCCCAGCGCCGGCCGCGCGCAGCTCCCGCCCCCGAGGCCGACGTCGTGGTTCCCGAGCGCGAGGTAGATCGGCAGAGGACCGCCGTGGCGCCCGCGCAGCCCCGCGAGCGGCGCCTCGTTCACGCGGAAGAGCGGGTCGTCCGGCGGCGAGGCGCCGGGCGCGACGGTCAGGCCGTCCTCGGCGAAGCGGCAGGTCTCCGCTCCCGGTCGGGTGGGCTCCGGGCCGCAGTGGTAGATGTTGTCGCCGAGCTCCAGCGCGAGGTCGAACGGGCGCGCGCGGGTGGCGCGGCGCATCGCGCCCGCCACGAGCCGCTGAGGGATCGACTGGAAGCCGAAGTCTCCGAAGACGAGGACGCGCTCCGTCTCGGAGCGCGAGGCCGGGCGCGGGCCGAGCGGCTCGGCCCGGTACACGTCGTGGACGCAGGCGAGCAACGCGGCGGCCACGAGCGCGACCGAGCCACTCCTCAGATGCGCCGCGTTCATCGTGGGATCCCCTCGGCGTGGCTCGGGGGCCCGAGCGGGCCGCTCCCTCGGGTCCGCTCCATGGCCCCCGGACGCCGTGGCGCGAGTCTCGCCCGAACCCGGAGGACGGACGGCGCTCGCGCTGGGGGCTCCCCGGACGAGCGCCCGGCCCGGGCGAGGTGGCGCACGCCCCGGCGCCCGCGTTGAGCGCTCGAGCGTCCTGAGCGTACCGTGTTCGTCGTGGCGATCGCAGCGATGCCCGCTCGCCTGCTCCCCGACGCAGCACGGACCGTGACGCGCCGGCGCGCCGACGTGGAGTGGCTCAAGGTCGCGGGCGCGCTCCTCGTGTTCCTCATCCACGCGGCGGAGCCCTTCAACCCCTGGGACAGCTGGCACGTCACGAGCCCGGAGCGGACGAAGTGGCTGGGGGAGGTGATCCTGGTTTTCGCTCCCTGGATCATGCCCCTCTTCATGATGCTCGCCGGGGAGAGCACCTGGTACGCGCTCGCGCGCCGCTCGACCCGCGCGTACGTCAAAGACAGGCTCCTGCGCCTCGCGCTCCCCCTCGCCGCGGGGCTCCTCGTGCTCGTCCCGCCGCAGGTGTATCTCGAGCGCCGCCTGAAGGGTCAGTTCGGCGGGTCGTTCCTCGACTTCTACCCGCACTTCTTCGACGGCCTCTATCCGCGGGGGAACTTCGGCTGGCACCACCTGTGGTTCGTCGTCTTCCTGCTCGCGTTCTCGCTCGCCACGCTGCCGCTCCTCCAGTGGCTGCGCACGCCCGCCGGCCGGCGCACGATGGCGCGCGTCGCGGCGCCGTGCGACGCGCCGGGTGGGCTCATCTGGCTCGTCCTGCCGTACGTGGCGATCCGGATCGCGATCGAGGTCGTCTTCCCCGGCACCCCGCCGCTCTCCGCGGACTGGTCCGACCGGGCGCTGCTCCTCCCCGGGTTCGTGTTCGGGTTCGCGCTGGCGGGAGAGGACGGCTTCAAGCGCGCGCTGGACCGGTGCTGGCAGGCGGCCCTCGTCCTGGCGCTCGCGACGTCCGCGACGCTCGCGGTGTGGGCCTGGCCCGGCCACCTCCTGGACCGCCTGCCCGCGCCGCGCTCCCCGGCCGGCGCGCTCCTGTGGGGCGGCTACGCGTTCGGCGCCGCCTGCTGGCTGCTCGCGCTGCTCGGCGGCGCGCGCCGCCACCTCGACGTCCGGCGTACGGTGGCGTTGCGCGCAGGAGAGCTGGTCTTCCCGTTCTACGTGCTGCACCAGCCGATCGTCGTCGGCTTCGCGTACCTCGCCGTGCGGGCGGGGCTCGGGATCCTGCCCGCGTTCGCGTTCATCTTCGTGGCCTCGCTCGCGACCACGCTCGCCCTCTGCGCGCTCGTCGCCTCGAGCGACCTCCTCCGGCCGATCTTCGGGCTCAAGCGGCGCTCAGCCGCCGTGCGCGCCAGCCAGGCGTGACGCGGCCATCCCCGCCTCGCGCAGATGCCGCGCGAGGAAGGCGCCGACGCGTCGCTCGTACTCGGCGGGCGCGAACGCGTGCAGGTCGACGTGCGCCGCCCTGTCGACCTCCCAGAGCTCCTTCGGCGACCGGGCGCGCTCGAAGAGCGCCCGCGACTCGCTCGGGGTCGTGTACCGGTCGGCGGTGCCGGCGGCGACGAGCACCGGCGCCGTCTGCTCGCCGATCCGGTCGATCGGCCGAAGGTCCGCGGCCCGCACGCCGTCGCGCGGGAAGATCGAGTGCAGCACGAGCGAGGTGAGGGGCGGGCCGATGGGCCCGAGCCAGGCGCGCAGCCGGTCGCGCACGGCGTCCCGGATGGTGGGGTAGACCGACTCGAGCACGAGCGCCTCCACCGGGAGCGGCGTCTCCCCGAGCAGCGCCGCGGCGCCTCCCATCGAGATCCCGATGACGCCCACCCGCTCGCCGGGGAGGGCGCTCCGCACGAACTCGACCGCGGCGCGCGCGTCGCGGCTCTCGAGCGCGCCGTAGGTGGACTCCTCGCCCGGGCTCTCGCCGTGCGCGCGGAAGTCGATGAGCAGCACGGAGTAGCCGGCGGCGCTGAGGAACCGCGCCCGGTCCACCATCGTCAGCCGGTTCGCGCCCATGCCGTGCAGGAGCACCACCGCTCCGGCCCGGGGCCGGCCGCGCACGAACCAGCCGTGGATGTCGCTGCCGGAGGCGCTGGGGAACGCGACGGGCTCGGCGTCGAGGTCCTTCGGCGGCGGCCGCACGGCCGCGCCCGCGCACTGCACGGTCAGCGCGGCGAGCGCGAGGAGCGCGACGCGCACCGCGCCGCTCCGCCGCTCGATCGATCTCCCGACGCGCTCCGTCATGAGCGACGTTTGATAACGGCGCGTCCTCACGGCCACAGCGCGGGAGCGCCCGGATGCCCGGTCGCCGCCGCGAGGACGAAGCTCCCTCCCGCCCGCGCCCGGGAGGCCGCGCCAGCCGGGCACGTCCTCCTGGGCGCCTACGCGCCGTGCCACGCTCGCTCGCTTCGCGGGGGGTACGACCGGCTCGCCTCAACCGGGCCGCGAAACCGGACCGGCCCGTCGCGCGTCGAACACTGAGAGCGCGGTCCGGAGGCGCGGGCCGAAGCGCGAGGAGAGGGAGGGGCGTATGCAGGCTGGAACGAGGGCCGGGCTCGTCGCCGTGGCGATGGGCGTCCTGGCCGGCTGCGGAGGATCGAGCTCGTCGAGCACGCCCTCCACGCCCGGCTTCTACATCACCATCTCCAACATGACCTTCTCCCCGGCGAGCCTGTCGGTGCCGCCCGGCGGGACGGTGACGGTCCTCAACAAGGACGCGGTCCCGCACTCGGTGACGAGCGAGGCGACCGCGAACGCCTTCACTCCCGGCGCGGTCGCGGGGGTGTCGTTCGACACCGGCACCTTCGACGGTCAGAAGACCTTCACGATCCCCGCGAGCGCGCCCAACGGGACGAGGATCCCCTTCTACTGCACGGTCCACGCGGCGACCATGAAGCCGCCGAACGGCACGATCACCGTCGACGCGGCCGCGCAGCCCGCCGCGCCGCCGGGCGGCAGCGGCGGCGGAGGCTACTGAGTGGCCCGCCGGTCACTGCTCGAGCGCGAGCGTCGCGAGGTAGGCGGCGGCCGTGAGGTAGCCCAGCCCGACGTGGATGGTGCGCGTGTTCTTCGGGAACCGATCGCCGGGCGCGGTGTTGCGCACCCCGATCACCTGGGGAAACGCCGAGACGAGGCCGAGGATCGGCTGCAGGGTGATCCCGCCGAGGTGGACGTAGGTGAGCGCGCGATGCCACGGCCGGGCCGCCGGCCTGACGTGGCCCACCGGGCCGGGGACCGAGAGCGCGAGCACGCCGTTCGCGGTGTAGAGCGTCGCGGAGAGGACGCCGCTCGTGCCGTGGAGGGTCGACAGCCCGCGATCGCAGCCGTACGTGCCGAGGACGGGGTGGCCGGTCTGGCAGCGCCCGTCCCCGAACGCCGTGGGCTGGTTGATTGCGGCCAGCGTCCCGAGGGTGCTCGTCGCGAGGAGCGCGCCGGCGGTGCTCCACTTGAGGGCGCGCTCCCAGCGGCGAAGGCTCCTCACGCGGGCGTCGTCCGGCGGCGCGAGCTCGCCGGCATCCTGGTGCGCTCGCTCGCCTTCGCCGAGCCCGGGACGGTGGAGCGCGAGGTCGCCGGGTGCGCTCGCGGTCACCCCGGCGGGCGCGAGGAGCTCGAGGTGGAGCGCCGCCTGCACCGTCCGAGCGGGAGCGGGGGCCGTGGAGAGGCTCCCCGCCGTCGCGCAGACCACCGACATCACCAGCGCGTGGAACATGTCGTCCTCCTCGCCGCGTCACCTGCCGGCATGCTGTGTATCCACGTTCGGTCCCGGTCGCGAGGTCTCGCCCGGAGCGGCCCCGTCGCCGGCCCGTCGAAGGATCGTGCGCCCGCGCGCTCACCCTTTGAAAGGGATCCTCCCGTGACGAGGAGCTGCCCGTGAGGTTCCTCTCGCTCGCGCTCGCGGTCGGTCTCGCGGCGGTCGCTCCGGCGGCGTCGGCGGGGGAGTGGGAAGCGCTCCCGCCGAGCGGCCACATCGTCGTGCACGTCCAGAAGAAGGGCCTCTTCTCCGGCTTCGCCCACGACCACGCGTTCGAGGTCACGGAGTGGCGCGCGAGCGCGGTCATCCCCGACGGAGACCCGGCGTCCACCTCGGTCGAGGTCATCCTCTCGGCCGGCTCGCTGCACGACCGGCAGCCGCGCCTGTCCGAGGGCGACCGCCGGAAGGTGGACGCGCAGGCGAGCGGGCCGGACGTCCTCGACGCCGAGCATCACCCGCGGATCGAGTTCCGATCGCAGCGCCTCGAGCTCGAGCGCGGCTCGACCGACGGGGCGCACCTCCGCGGCACGCTGCACGGCACGCTCGCGCTCCGCGGCCGGAGCGCGCCCGCCGACGTCGACTTCGAGGCGGAGCGGGGCGCGGACGCCTGGAGCGTCCGCGGGAACGCGCACGTGAAGCAGACGGCGTTCGGGATCAAGCCGTTCAGCGGGTTCGGCGGGACCGTCGGCGTCAAGGACGAGCTCGTCGTCGAGATCGCCCTCTCGCTGCACCGGGCCGGTCCCCGGGGGGCGTCCGCGAAGCCGCGCCCGGGCGCCGCGGCAAGAGAGCCGTAGCGCCCAGGCGCGATAGTGGAGTAAAGCAGTCCCCTTCACGCCGGCCCGCGAATTGGCCGGCTCGCGAGCTCTGGGCGCGCGGCGAAACGCCGCAGCGCCGGGCGAGGAGCGGCGGTGGAAGGGCAGCAGGTCGAGTCTCGAGCGCCACGGGTCGTCATCGTCGGGGGCGGTTTCGCCGGGATCTACGCGGCGCGGGGGCTCGCGCGCGCGCCGGTGCAGGTGACGCTCGTGGACCGGCGCAACCACCACCTCTTCCAGCCGCTGCTCTACCAGGTGGCGACCGCGGCCCTGAACCCCGGCGACATCGCCGAGCCGATCCGGCACGTCCTGTCGCGGCAGCGGAACGCGCGCGTGCTGCTCGCGGAGGCGGCGGCGATCGAGCCGGACGCGAGGCGGCTGCGGCTCGTGAACGGCCTCGCGCTCGACTACGACTACCTCGTCGTGGCGGCCGGCGCGACGCACTCCTACTTCGGCCACGACGAGTGGGCCCGGTTCGCGCCGGGGCTGAAGACGCTGGAGGACGCGGAGGAGATCCGCCGCCGCGTGCTCACCGCCTTCGAGCGCGCGGAGGCGGACCCGGACCGCCAGCGCCGCGAGGCGCTCCTAACCTTCGTCGTCGTCGGCGGCGGCCCCACCGGCGTCGAGCTCGCGGGCGCGCTCGCGGAGATCGCCCGCTTCACGATCCCGCGCGACTTCCGGACGGTGTCCACCGAGCGTGCGCGCGTGATCCTGGTCGAGGGCACCGAGCGCATCCTCCCGGCGCTGCCGCCGGAGCTCTCGGCGGCGGCGCAGCGCGAGCTCGAGCGGCTCGGGGTGCACGTCTGGACGGGCAAGCGCGTCACCGGCGTGGACCCGCGCGGCGTGCAGATCGGAGAGGAGCGCGTGGCCGCCCGCACCGTGCTCTGGGCCGCCGGCGTCGCCGGTGCACCGCTGGCGCGAACGCTGGGGGTGCCGCTCGACGGCGCGGGGCGCGTCGTCGTGAACCCCGACCTGACGGTCCCGGGGCACGAGGAGATCTACGTCGTCGGCGACCTCGCGGCGGCGCGGAAGAAGGACGGCACGCCGATCCCCGGCGTCGCGCCGGCCGCGATCCAGCAGGGCAAGCACGCCGCGAGGAACCTCCGCGCGACGCTCGCGGGGAAGCCGCGCCGGCCGTTCGCCTACTTCGACAAGGGCGTCATGGCCACGGTCGGGCGCGGGCGCGCCGTGGCCGGGTTCTGGAGGTTCCGCCTGACCGGGGTCCTCGCCTGGTTCGCCTGGCTCTTCATCCACATCTGGTTCCTCATCGACTTCCGGAACCGGGTGGCGGTCATGTTCCAGTGGATCTGGCACTACCTGACCTTCAAGCGCGGCACGCGCCTCATCCTGGAGACGCCGGAGGAGGAGCGGTTCCGGGCCGTCGCGGGGGTGGCGCCGCCGGACGTGGACGCCTGGCCGCCCAACGAGAGCGATCCGGAACGGCCGGACACCTAGGCGGCCGTCGTGGCGGCGCGCGGCCTGGCGACCGCACGCCCCGCGACCCGAGCCCAGCGCTTTGGATGGGAGGCCCTCGCGGGTTAGAACCCGGCCCCATGTCGGATCGGAGAGAAGAGGGCGGGCGGCCCCTCACCGGCGAGGACCTCGCGATCGCGCTGAGGGTCCTCGCGCGCGTCGCCGCCGACCGGACGGTGCTCGCGGAGCTCGACGCCGAGACCCGGACGACGCTGCAGAAGCTCGCGGGCGAGGTGGCGCGGCCGGACCTCAAGCAGCGGAAGAAGCTCCAGCGGGCGCTCCTGCGGAACGAGCGGGTGGAGCGCAGGGCGCGCGACGAGGCGCTGCGCAGGGGGACCGGCATCCAGCAGCTGCGGGCAGCGCCGGTGTTCGAGACGCCGCTCCCCGAGCTCCCGCCCGCGGGCGCCGACGCCTCGGGCTGGTGGCCGCGGCTCCCGGGCGCCGAGGAGGCGGGGGCGGTCCGCCCGGCCGCCGGGGCGCCCGCGGACGCCGGCGAGGGCGACGGCCCGGAGCTCTCCGAGCCGCGCAAGTGCTACGTCTGCAAGGCGCCGTATCACCGGCTCCACCCGTTCTACGACCAGCTGTGCCGCGCCTGCGGCGACGAGAACCTCGCGCGGCGCACGGCGACGGTGGACCTGCGCGGGCGGGTCGCCCTCGTCACCGGCGCGCGCGTGAAGATCGGCTACCAGGCCGCCATCCTCCTGCTGCGCGCCGGCTGCAGCGTGGTCGCCTGCACGCGCTTCCCGCGGGACGCCGCCGCGCGCTACGCGCGCGAGCCGGACTTCGAGGCCTGGAGGGATCGGCTCACGATCCACGGCGTCGACCTCCGCCACACCCCGAGCGTCGAGCTGCTCTGCCAGCGGCTGGACGCGACCCTCCCGCGGCTCGACTTCCAGCTCCACAACGCCTGCCAGACCGTGCGCCGCCCGCCGGGCTTCTATGCGCACCTCCTCGAGCGCGAGGAGGCCCCGCTCGCGGCGCTGCCCGAGGGCGAGCGCGCGCTGCTGCGCGAGCACGAGGCGCTCAAGGCGGCGCTCGCGGATCACCGCCGGGCGGCGGGGGTGACGCGGCCGGCGCTCCTCTCGCAGGCGCCCGGCGACGAAGGCCCGCTGCTCTCCGGCAAGAGCGCGCTCGAGCTCTTCCCGCGCGGGGTCCTCGACCAGGATCTCCAGCAGGTCGATCTCCGCAGCCACAACTCCTGGCGGCTCACGCTGCACGAGGTCCCCACGCTCGAGCTGCTCGAGGTGCTGCTCGTGAACGCGACCGCGCCGTTCGTGATGACCGCGCGGCTGAAGGCCCTCATGCTCCGCGCGCGCGCGGCGCCGCCCGAGACCGCGACGAGCGGCGACCCGGCGAAGCACGTCGTGCTCGTGTCGGCGATGGAGGGGCAGTTCTACCGCGAGCACAAGACCGACAAGCACCCCCACACGAACATGGCCAAGGCCGCGCTCAACATGATCGTGCGCACGAGCGCGGGCGACTACGCGCGGGACGGCATCCACCTCAACGCGGTCGACACGGGGTGGGTGACGGACGAGGACCCCGCCCACCTCGCCGCGCGCAAGGTCGAGGAGCACGCCTTCTCGCCGCCGCTCGACATCGTCGACGGGGCGGCCCGGATCGTGGCGCCCATCTTCGACGGCTTCCGCACCGGCCGGCACGAGGCCGGCCTGTTCTTCAAGGACTATCGCCCGACGCCGTGGTGACGGGGGACGATGCCCCACGCGAGCTCGGCGCAGCGGCGAGGTCCGCTCGTGGCTCGGCAGCTCGCCACGAGCGGACGTCCGATCGGGGCTCGCGTGCTCAACGCGTCGGCGCGGGCGGCGTCGTGCCGCTGCCCGTGCCCCCGGTGCCCGTCTGGCTCGCGGGCGGCGACGCGCCGGGCGCCGCCGGGTTGCCGGTCACGACCTGCACGAGCACGGCGGTCGGCTGGGTGCCGGTCATCTCGTACGCGACGCGCGCATCTTCACCCGGGGTGATCTGAGCCGCGGAGGCCTGCTGGCCGTCGATCTGGACGCGCGTCCGGTTCGTGATCTGGAAGGTCATCGGGTCGCCGCCGGGCGGCTGCACCACGACCTGGTTGGCGGTCGCCTGCTTCACCTGGCCACCCAGGATCTGCTCACCGCGGCTCACGAGCCGCTGCTGCTGGGAGAGCTGCCGTGAGGCCTCCTGCTGCGCCTGCTGCGCCTGCTGCGTCGACTGCTGGATCGCGAGGTTCGCCTCCCGCTGCGCCTGCTCGGCCTTCATCGTCTCCTGCTGGGCACGCTGCTGCGCCTCGTTCAGCCTGCGCTGCGCTTCCCTCACGTCCGCCTGCGCGGTCGCGGCGCGCTTCTGCTGGTCGGTGGCCTTCTCCTGCGCCTTCTGCGCCGCGCTCAGCGCCTCCTTCGACTGGCGCTGCGACTCCGAGACCCGCTCCGCAGCCGGGTTCTCACCCTTCGCCTGGCGGCCGGTCGCGCACCCGCTCGCCGCCACTGCCAGGAGTGCCGCGCCCGGCAGCGCATACCTCTTCCACGTTTTCATGGCTCCCCCCTCGTCCTATCCCCAACCTGGGGCCGCGACGCAGGGTCCGCAATCCGAGTGGCGCGGCGCCGCCGGGGGCGATGGCGATGCCGCTCCGCGTCATGGCATGTTCACCGATCGCCGAGGCGGCGCGAGGAACTGCGAACGGCGGAGGTCGCCGCCGCTAGGATGGCGGGGGTGCGTAGCGCCCGCCTCGATCTCGCCCCGTTCGGCCGCCTCGACTTCGGAGAACCCGCGCGCGTGATCGCGACCGACGACGTCCGGCGCGTCCGCGCCGCGCTCGTCGAGGTGGAGGCGGAGGCGCGGCGCGGCCGCTGGGCGGCGGGGTTCGTGTCGTACGAGGCGGCGCCCGGCCTCGATCCCGCGATCGCGGTGCGCCGCGGCTCCGGCCCCCTCGTCTGGTTCGGGATCCACGACGCGCCCGCGACCGCAGCGGCTCCTTCCGCGGCGGAGGTCGCGGCGGCCCGCGTGGATGACCTCGCGCCGGAGGTCACGCGCGCGCAGCACGTCGCGGACGTGGAGGCCGTGCGCGCCGCGCTCGGCCGCGGCGACGCCTACCAGGTGAACCTCACCTTCCGGATGCGGGGCCGGTTCACGGGCGATCCCTTCGCGCTGTACGAGCGCCTCCGCCGCGCCCAGGGAGGCGGCTTCACTGGCTGTCTCGTCGTGGACGGGCGGGCGATCCTCTCCGCCTCGCCGGAGCTGTTCTTCTATCGGCAGGGGGATCGGGTGGAGGTCCGGCCGATGAAGGGGACCGCCCGGCGCGGGCGCGACCTCGCCGAGGACGAGCGGGCCGCCGCCGCGCTCGCGGCCTCGCCGAAGGAGCGCGCCGAGAACGTCATGATCGTGGATCTGCTCCGGAACGATCTCGGCCGGGTGGCGCGGGTCGGCTCGGTGCGGGTGGGGGAGCTCTTCACGGTCGAGCGCTACCCCACCGTGCTGCAGCTCACCTCGACCGTCGAGGCTCGGCTTCGACCCTCGGCCGGCCTCGCCGAGCTGTTCGCCGCGCTGTTCCCGTGCGGCTCGGTGACCGGCGCGCCCAAGATCGCCGCCACGAAGCTCATCGCGGACCTGGAGCGGAGCCCGCGCGGCCCGTACTGCGGCGCCGTCGGCGTGGTCGCGCCGGGCGGCGACGCGGTGTTCGACGTCGCCATCCGCACGCTGGACCTCGACCTCGAGTCCGGCGCCGCGACGTACGGCGTCGGCGGCGGGATCACCTGGGGCTCGGACCCGGAGCGCGAGTGGGACGAGGCGATGGCGAAGGCGGCGGTGCTCTCGGAGCCCGCGGACGACCTCCAGCTCCTCGAGACGCTCCGGCTCTTCGGCGGCGCGTACGCGCGCCTCGAGCGGCACCTCGCCCGGCTCGCGGGCTCGGCGCGCTACCTCGGCATCCCGCTGGAGCTCGCGGCGGTGCGAGCGGCGCTCGAGGCGGAGGCGTCGCGCGCGCCGGCGGAGGGGGCACGAATTCGCCTCCTCGTGGGGCTCGACGGCCGCCCCCGCACCGAGGCGGCGCCGCTGCCGCCGCCCGCGCAGGCCCCGCTCCCCGTGACGCTGGCGCGCGCCCCGGTGGATCGCGCCGATCGGCTCCTCTTCCACAAGACGACCCGGCGCGAGGTGTACGCGTCCCGCCGCGCCGAGCGGCCGGAGGCGTTCGACGTGATCCTGCAGAACGCGGAGGGCGAGCTGACCGAGCTCACCATCGGAAACCTGGTCGTCGAGGTCGGCGGCGAGCGGCTCACGCCGCCCGTCGACGCCGGGCTCCTCGCCGGGACCATGCGCGCCGAGCTCCTCGAGCGCGGCGAGGTGCGCGAGGCGGTGCTCCGCCCCGAGGACCTCGCCCGCGCCGCGCGGCTGTGGCTCGTGAACTCGGTGCGCGGATGGGTGCCGATCCGGTACGTGCCGTGACGGCGTCCCGAGCCCCTGCGCCGGGCACCGAGCTTCACCGCAGCCTGGGGACCCGCATTCGCGGCTGCTCCCCTCCCTCGGCCCACCGCCTCGCGGCGGCTCGCCAGCGCTCCACCTCGACCACGAACGTGGAGAGCGCGAGCCCGCCCACCCCGCCGCTCGCCTCGAGCTTCCCGAGCCCGGCGCCGAGGAGCCGCACCATCCCCGCCGGCCGGCCCTGCACGAGGCCCTTGTGGAAGCCCGCGGCGATCTGGATGAGCCCCTGGAGCGCGAGCCTCGGCGCCCCGGCCTCGTCGCGCCACGCGTCCTCCCACACCTCGTGCGCGTCGAAGAACCGCCCATCGTCGAAGAGGCGCACGCCCGCGTCGAGCGCGGCGCGCGTGTCCGCGGAGAGCGTGTCCGGAGGCCGTGCCATCCTCCTCGTCTAGCGCGCGCTTCGCGGCGGCGCGACGCGGTGGCGCCGAGGTTTTTCGCTCCCGTCCAGGTGCGGATCGGAGGTATGGCTGCGCGCCATGACCGACGACGCGAGTCGCCCGGGGCTCGGGCACGCGCTCCTCCTCGCCGGCGCCGCGTGGGCCGCCCTCGCCGCCTCGTCCGCCGGCGCGCTCCTCGCGGGCGCGGCGATCGCGCTCGCGGTCGGGAACCCCGCCCAGGCGCTCACGCACCGCCTCTCGAAGAAGCTGCTGCCGCTCGCGGTCGTCGGGCTCGGCTTCGGGATGGACCTCGGCGCCGTCGCCCGGGCCGGGGCGCGCGGCTTCGGGTACACCGTGGTCACCATCGCCGCCGCCTTCGCGCTCGGCACGCTCATGGTCCGGGCGCTCCGGGTGCGCGGCAAGACCGGCCTCCTCATCACGGTCGGCACGGCGATCTGCGGCGGCAGCGCGATCGCCGCCGCGGCGCCGGCCATCCAGGCGGACGACCGCGAGGTCACGGTCGCGCTCGGGACGGTGTTCCTCCTGAACGCGGTGGCCCTCGTGGTCGCGCCGCCGCTCGGGCACGCCGCGGGGCTCGCCGAGGCGCCCTTCGGCGTCTGGGCGGCGCTCGCCATCCACGACACGAGCTCGGTGGTCGGCGCCGCCCTGCAGTACGGGCCGCGCGCGCTGGAGGTGGCCACGGCGGTGAAGCTCGCGCGCGCCCTCTGGATCCTCCCCGTCACGGTCGGCCTCGCGGCGCTGGAGCGGCGCGCGGGGCGGGCGGCGGCGGGCCGCGCTTCCTTCCCCGGGTTCATCGCGGGCTTCGTCGTCGCCGCGGCGATCGCGACGTTCGTCCCCGCCGCCGCCCCCGTGGCGGGCGCCCTGGCGCTCGCCGCCCGGCGGGCGCTCGTCCTCACGCTCTTCCTCGTCGGCGCGAACCTCTCGCGCGAGGCGCTCCGCGAGGTCGGGGCGCGCCCGCTCGCGCACGGGGTCCTCCTGTGGCTCGCCATGGGAGGCGCCACGCTCCTCGCCGTGCGGGAGGGCTGGATCTCCTGACGCGCCCGCGCCCGGGCGGGTTGAAGCGGGGCCCGCGGCGTGCGAAAACGCCCGTCCCGTGATCCGCTTCGACGGCATCTCCAAGCAGCACGGCCGGCAGCTCCTCTTCGTCGAGGCGTCGGCCGTCCTCCACCGCGGCGAGAAGATCGGCCTCGTCGGGCCGAACGGCGCCGGGAAGTCCACCCTGTTCCGGCTCGTGACCCGCGAGGAGGAGCCGGACGAGGGCAACGTCTCGATCGACCGCGGCGTCACCGTGGGCCACTTCTCCCAGGACGTGGGGGAGATGTCCGGGCGGAGCGCCGTCGAGGAGACGATGGACGGCGCCGGCCCGGTGTCGGCGGTCGCGGCCGAGCTGCACGCGCTCGAGCACGCCCTCGCCGATCCCGCCCGCGCCGACGAGCTGGAGGAGCTCGTCGAGCGGTTCGGGAACGTGCAGGCCCGCTTCGACGAGCTCGGCGGCTACGCGCTCGAGGCGCGCGCGCGGGAGATCCTGGGCGGCCTCGGCTTCACGCCGGAGATGATGGACGGCGACGTCGGGGCGCTCTCCGGCGGCTGGAAGATGCGCGTCGCCCTCGCGCGCATCCTCCTCATGCGGCCCGACGCGATGCTCCTCGACGAGCCCTCGAACCACCTCGACCTCGAGTCGATCATCTGGCTCGAGGAGTTCCTCCAGGCCTACGACGGCGCGATCCTCATGACCTCCCACGATCGGGAGTTCATGAACCGGGTCGTCTCCAAGATCGTCGAGATCGACGGCGGCGAGCTCACCACGTACTCCGGCAACTACGACCTCTACGAGCGCGAGCGCGCCATCGCGGACGCGCACCAGCAGGCGCAGTTCGACCGCCAGCAGGCGATGCTCAAGAAGGAGCTCGCGTTCATCGAGCGGTTCAAGGCGCGGGCGTCCCACGCGGCGCAGGTGCAGTCGCGCGTGAAGAAGCTCGACAAGATCGAGAAGGTCGAGCCGCCGCGCGTCCGCAAGACCGTCGACTTCGAGTTCCGCGCCGCGCCCCGCTCCGGCGAGGACGTGGCGAAGCTCGCCGGGGTCGTCAAGCGGTACGGGGCGCGCGTCGTCCACGGCGGCCTCGACTTCCTCGTGCGCCGCGGCGAGCGCTGGTGCGTGCTCGGCGCGAACGGCGCGGGCAAGTCGACCCTGCTCAAGATGGTCGCCGGCGAGACGGCGCCGGACGCGGGCACCGTCGCGGTGGGCGGGAGCGTGAAGATGGGCTACTTCGCCCAGCACGCGATGGAGCTGCTCGCCCCCCACCGGACGGTCTGGGAGACGCTCCAGGACGCCTTCCCGCGCGCCTCGATAGGCTCCCTGCGCACGCTCGCGGGCTGCTTCGGCTTCTCCGGCGACGAGATCGAGAAGCGCTGCAAGGTGCTCTCCGGCGGCGAGAAGGCGCGGCTCGTCCTCGCGAAGCTCCTCTACGATCCGCCGAACTTCCTCGTGCTCGACGAGCCCACGAACCACCTCGACGTCTCGACCAAGGAGATGCTGGTGCGGGCGCTCGCGGGGTACGAGGGGACGATGCTGCTCGTGTCCCACGACCGGCGCTTCCTCTCCGCGCTCACGAACCGCGTCCTGGAGCTCACGGCCGAGGGCCCGATCGCCTACGGCGGCGGCTACGGGGAGTACGTGGCGCGCACCGGCCGCGAGGGGCCGGGGCTCCGGCACCTCGGGGCGGCGCGCTAATCGAGGCGCGGGCCCCGCGGCCGCCCCGCGCGAGCCGCCCGCGGCGCGGGAGTCCTGCCCGGAGGCCGCGGGCGCGGCGTGATCGCGGGCGCGTCGCCGGCGCGGTAACCTGTCCGGATGAGGACCGTCACCGCGACCCGCTACGTCACCGCGCTGCGCGAGGGCGGCTCGCTGCCGGCCATCGTCGAGGGCGACGACGACGGCCTGTACGTCGCGAAGTTCCGGGGCGCGGGGCAGGGGCCGAAGGCGCTCGTCGCGGAGGTGATCGCCGGCGAGCTCGCCCGCGCGGCGGGCCTGCCGGTCCCCGAGCTCGTCCGGCTCGAGGTCGGCGCGGAGCTCGGGCGCAACGAGCCGGACGGGGAGATCCGCGATCTCCTCAAGGCGAGCGTCGGGGCGAACGTCGGCCTCGACTACCTGCCGGGCAGCGCCACCTTCGATCCGGTGGCCGGGCCGCCGCCCTCCGCCGCGGAGGCCTCGGAGATCGTGTTCTTCGACGCGCTCGTGACGAACGTCGACCGCACGGCGCGGAACTCGAACCTGCTCTGCTGGCACCGGCGGCTCTGGCTCATCGACCACGGCGCGTCCCTCTACTTCCACCACGCCTGGCCGGACGCGCCGGACCCCGCGCTCACCCCGTTTCGCGCGGTGAAGGACCACGTGCTCCTGCAGTGGGCGGCCGAGCTCCCCGCCGCCGGCGCGCGCCTCGCCGCGCGGCTCGAGGGCGGGGCCGTCGCGCGCGCGGTGGGCGAGGTGCCGGACGCGTGGCTCGAGGGCGAGCCGCGCTTCGCCTCGGTCGCGGAGCACCGCGCGGCGTACGTGCGGCTCCTCGAGCGCCGCCTCGCGGCGGCGCCGCTCTTCGTGGAGGAGGCCGAACGTGCCCGCGCACTGCTCGTTTGACTACGCCGTCGTCCGCGTCGTCCCGCGCGTCGAGCGCGAGGAGTTCCTGAACGCGGGCGTCATCCTCTTCTGCCTCGAGCGGGACTTCCTGGCCGCGCGCGTGGAGCTCGATCGGGAGCGCCTCCGCGCGCTCTTCCCCGGGGTGGACCTGCCGCTCGTCGAGGAGCACCTCGCCGCGCTCTCGCGCGTCGCGGCGGGCGGGGAGGGGAGCGGGCCCATCGGCCGGCTCTCGCTCCGGGAGCGCTTCCACTGGCTCGTCGCGCCGCGCAGCACCGTCATCCAGGTCGGGCCGGTGCACTCCGGCGTGTGCGAGGACCCGGCGCGGGCGCTCGAGAAGCTCCTCGAGCGCATGGTGCGGCAGCCCCGGGCCCCTGCGCCATGACGCCCGGGCCCGCGCCCCTCCGCGACGTCCCGGTCCTCTTCGCGTCGCGTGCCCTGAGGCTCTTCGCGTACGGGCTCGTCTCGGTGGTGCTCGTGCTCCACCTCTCCGCGGCGGGCTACGGCGAGCGGCGGATCGGGGCGCTCCTCACGCTCACGCTCCTCGGCGACACCGCGCTCTCGCTCGTGATCACCACCCACGCCGACCGCTGGGGGCGGAGGCGCATGCTCCTCGCCGGCGCGGCCCTCATGGCGCTCGCGGGCGCCGCCTTCGCCGCCACGACCTCGTTCGCGCTCCTCCTCCTCGCGGCCACCGTCGGGGTGATCAGCCCCTCGGGGAACGAGGTCGGCCCGTTCCTCGCCGTCGAGCAGGCGGCGCTCTCGCAGGAGCTCCCCGCGGAGCGGCGGACCGCCGCGTTCGCCTGGTACCAGCTCGCGGGATCCGCGGCGACGGCCCTCGGCGCGCTCGCCGGCGGCGGCCTCGCCGGCGCGCTCCAGTCGCGCGGCGTCGCGCCGCTCGCGAGCTACCGCGCCGTGATGGCGGGCTACGGCGCGGCGGGGCTCGCGCTCGCGGCGGTGTTCACGCGGCTGTCGCCCGCGGTGGAGGCGCCCTCGGCGCCGGCCGCCTCCCGCCGCTCGCGCCTCGGCCTGCACCGCTCGCGGGGCACGATCCTCCGCCTCTCCGCGCTGTTCTCCGTCGACGCCTTCGCCGGCGGGCTCGTGGTGCAGAGCTTCGTCGCCTGGTGGTTCCACGCGCGCTTCGGCGTGGGGCCGGCGAGGCTCGGCGCGATCTTCTTCGGCGCGAACGTGCTCGCCGGGATCTCGGCGCTGTCGGCCGCGTGGATCGCCCGCCGCGTGGGGCTCGTGAACACGATGGTGGCGACGCACCTGCCCTCGAACGTGCTCCTCGTGCTCGTCCCGCTCATGCCGACGCTGCCGCTCGCGATCGCGGTGCTCCTCGTGCGGTTCTCCATCTCGCAGATGGACGTGCCGACGCGCCAGTCCTACACGATGGCGGTCGTCGACCCCGACGAGCGCTCGGCGGCGGCCGGGGTGACCGGCATCGCCCGGACGGTCGGCGCGGCCCTCGCGCCGCTCGCCGCCGGACCGCTCTACGCGATCGCGGCGCTCTCGTCCGTTCCGTTCTTCCTGTCGGGCGGCCTCAAGATCCTCTACGACCTCGCGCTGTGGCGCAGCTTCCGCAACGTGGTGCCGGACGAGGAGCGCGCAGGGAGCGCGCGGTCTGCGGAGCGCTGACGCGGCCGCGCGCGCGACTCACGCGCCGCCGCCTCCCCCGCGCGCCCGTACCCGCGATTGCTCCCGCCGAGAAGGCGAGCAGCGGGGGGTGGAGTGGCTACGTTCACCGCCCGGACCGAAGTCGGGTTGGGTGGGGGTGTGTCATGGAAAGGATCGAGAAGAAGATCCTCGTCGAGGTGGAGGCAGCGCGGGTGTTCGACTACCTGCACGATCCGAGGAACCTGCTCGAGATCTGGCCGAGCCTGGTCGAGGTCACGAACGTCCAGCTCAAGGAGGGCGGCGGGGCGGACTGGGACTGGACCTACAAGATGGCTGGCCTGCGCTTTCACGGACGGTCGGAGACCGTCGAGGCGGTGCGGCCCCGCCGCTTCGTGACGAAGAACGAGAAGGGGATCCCGAGCACGTTCACCTGGACCCTCGAGCAGCGCGACGCCGGGACGGAGGTGGTCCTGAAGATCCAGTACGAGCTCCCGCTGCCGCTGCTCGGGCACGTCGCGGAGCTGTTCCTCCGCCATTCCAACGAGCGCGAGGCCGAGACGCTGCTCGAGAACCTGAAGGAGCGGCTCGAGTCCGCGGGGGCGTCCCCGAGGGCGCCAGAGATGGCTCCGCCCTCGAGGCAGCCGCCGCCGACGTTGCCGCACGCCTAGCGCGCTCGAGCGGAGGCGCCGGCCTCCCGGCGCCTCGCCCGAGCGGAAGCGCTCAGTGATGGGCGGGGGCCTGGGACTCCGCGCCGGGCTGGGCTCGGGTGGTCCGGCCTTCCGCGTAGTGCTCCATGCCGGCGAAGTCGATGATGACGCACGCCTCGTCGCCGACCGTCCAGGCGTCGTGGCCGGGCGGGATGACGGCGTAGTCGCCGGCCCCGATCTCCGCCTCCTCGCCGTCGTCCATCACGAGGTGCATCCGGCCCGAGACGACGTAGCCGGAGTGTGCGGCCTGGCAGCTCCGGGTGCCCGCGAGCGGCTTCACGTGCGTGGACCAGCGCCAGCCCGGCTCGAACACGCCCCTTCCCACCACCCCGTCGCCGAACTTCAGGATCTCCGCGTGCCCGTTGCCCTTGAACGGACGGGTCTCGTCCGGAGACGAGAACCGCTTGATCGAGATGCGCGCCATCGCGATGTCCTCCCATCCGGCCGACGCGGCCGGGGAAGAGACGGTGCTCCGAGACCTTGTCGCATTCAACGGCCGGCGGCGGTCGTTCGGGTTCGCTCGAAATGTCCGAGCGGGCGGGACACGCCGCTCGCGCATGGCGGCTCCGGCCCGGCCTTCTAGCGCCCGGGGGGCTGTCCGATCGCGAGCTCCGCGGACGCAGAGACAGGCTCACCGTCCGGCACGACGCCCGGCCGCCAGGCGCGGCCCTCCAGCGCGTGCCGGAGCTCGAGCGCCTGCCCGGGTTAGGGCCGGGGTGAGGAACTGCCCGACGGTACGGCGCGCCCTGCGAGCCGCGTCGGGAGGGGTCAGGTCCCGAGGTAGCGGCCCGGCCGGTGGTTCACCGCCAGGACCAGGTTGAGCGCGACCGCGCCGACGACCGACAGGGCGATGGTGGAGAGCGGCGCGACGAACAGCGACGCGAGCACGACCAGGGCGTCGACGACCATCTGGAACGCGCCCGCGCGGACGCCGTGCCGCTCCTGCAGGTGGATGGAGAGGATGTTGAGCCCGCCGAGGCAGGCGTGGTGGCGGAAGAGCACGAGGAGCCCCACGCCCACGAGGACCCCGCCCATCACCGCGCCGTAGAGCGGGTGCAGCCGGTCGAGGTGGAGCACCGCCGGCAGGTGATCGGTCGCGAGGGACACGAGCGCGATCGCGACGAACGTCTTCACCGTGAACCGCCACCCCATCCGCCGGACGCCGAGCCAGAAGAACGGCAGGTTGAGCGCGACGAAGAGCTGGCCGAAGGAGAAGGGCGTCACCCGGGCGAGCAGGAGGGCGACGCCGGCGGTGCCGCCCGTCAGGAGCTTCGCCTGCGCGAGGAAGCCGTAGCCGAGCGCGACGAGCGCCGAGGCGGTCAGGATGGCCTGGGCGTCGTCGAACGCGCTGTGGCTCTCCGCCGGGAGGACGGTGTCCATGAGGCGCGGCAGATTAGCGGAACGGCCCGGCGCTGTCGCGCCGGGAGCGCCCGCTCACGGCCGGCGGGCGCGGGCGCCGCGGCGCGTCCACGCGAGCACCGCGCCGACGATCCCGAGGGCGAGCGCGCCGCCGGGGCCCGAGCCGCAGCCGCCGCCTCCGCCCGCTCCCTTGGGGCCGGCGACCGACTGCTCCGGGACGGGGGGCGGCGTCGTCGTGTCGCCGGGAGCCGGCGGCGTGAGCGGGTCGGCGCTCGGCGGCGGGACGTCCTTCACGATCTGGAACTTGTCGAGGAGCGAGCCGTCCGGCCGGACCGACTCCACGAGGAGCGTCCCGCCGTCGAGCGTAAGGATGAGGTGCTGGTACTCCGTCGCGCGGAACGCCGTCCACTCCGCCGCCGGGAGGACGGACTCGTACAGGTAGTCGCTGCCGCCACCGGCGGTCAGGTACACGGGGGCGCCCGGGTGGTCGTAGTCCTTCTTCACGACCGCACCCTGCCGCGCCGGCCAGGTGCGCTCGTAGAGGTGGTTATGGGCCTGGAGGACGAGGTCCACCCCGTACTTCTCGAACGGGCCGAGGAGCGCCCGCGGGATCTCCGGGAAGACGCCGTACTTGCCCGTGGCGAGCGCGGGCCGATGCATCGTGACGAGCTTCCAGGGCGCCTTCGACGCCGCGAGGTCCGCCTCGAGCCAGGCGACCATCGTCGCCGTGTCGCAGCCCATCTGGCTCGCGTCCATCGGGACGATGCAGTTCGTGTCGAGCGCGGCGACGTGGAGGTCGCCCCAGTCGAACGAGTAGTAGCGCTCGCCCTGCGGTCCCTGCGGCAGCTCGACCGAGTCGAGGTACGGCTGCGCGAACGGCGTCCGGTACTCGTGGTCGCCGACGCCCGTCCACATCGTCGCGGACCGCATCAGGTCCTTCCACACGCCGAAGAACGTCGTGTCCCACTCGCCGGCCGCACCGTCGGGGTACGAGTTGTCACCCATGGTGAGCACCGCCTCGACGCCGCGGAGCTCCATGCGCGCGACGTTCGCGCGCGCGTTCGGGCCGGCCGAGCCGGTGTCCGCGGTCGCCCCGATCACCGCGTGGCGCGCGGCCTCGGTGCCGGGCACGGCGGGCGTCCGCACGGAGCCGTCGCCGGCGGGCGCGCCGTCCAGCGTCACGTGGAACGGGATGGTCGCCGCGGCCGGGAGGCCGGAGAGGCGCAGCAGGTGGTGCGTGCCGTCGCTCTTCGCCTGGGCGGTGCCGCCGCCGGGGAGGTCCGCGACCGCCTCGACGTGCGCCGCCGCGTCGGTCGAGACGACCACGATCGTGGACGTGGGCGTGGTCTGCTGCAGGAAGGGCCCGCGCACGATGCTCGTGGCGAGCGCGAGCTGCGGGAGCGCGAGGGCCGCGGCGAGCGCGGGGAGGCGCGAGGTGAGGCGCACGGACGTCTCCTTCCACGTCCGCATGCGCGGACGCCGGGGCGGGCACGACGGGTTCTTGGTGACCCCGGTTGAACAGCCGGGCGCGCGCGCCACATTCCGTCCGGAGGCCGCCCGGAGGTGCGGACGGGTGCGCGGTTGTGGGTGCGCGCCGCGCGCGGGATCGCCCCGCGAGCTTCACCTCCAGAGCGATCGGCTCCTGCGAGCGCGTCGAGGTGGCGCCACGCGCCTCTCTACCGGGGGCGGTCGTGCTCGTCGCGCCAGGTCCCGCCCACCTGGCCGGTGCGCCGCTCCTCCGCGACGGGGGCGCTCGGCCCGTAGGGGTGGCCGCCGAACCCGTGGCGCATCATCGCGACGGCGCGCGCCCAGCGCTTCTCGCCGTCGCGCGAGGCGAAGAGCTGCAGGACGGCCTGGGCGATGACCGGGATCGGCGCCTCGAGCCGCAGCGCGTCGGCGACGAGCCAGGAGACCTCGCCCGTGTCCTCCACGTACGGCGGCACGGCGTCGAGCCCGCCCTCCGACTCGTACCCGGCGTGCATGAGGTCCATGAGCCAGCCGCGGATGACCGAGCCGTGCCGCCACGCGGAGAGGACGGCGGCGACGTCCAGCCGGTCGTGGTAGCGCTCGAGGAGGTCGACGCCCTCGCCGATCGCCTGCAGCATCCCGAACTCGATGCCGTTGTGGACGAGCTTCACGAAGTGGCCGGCGCCGGGCGGGCCCGCGTGGACGTAGCCGTCCTCGACCGCGAGCGCGCGGAGCAGCGGCTCGACGCGCGCGACCGCCGCGGCCTCACCCCCCGCCATGAAGCAGGCGCCGCGCCGCGCGCCCTCGACCCCGCCGCTCGTGCCGAGATCGACGAGCTCGATCCCCTGGCCCGCGAGCCGGTCGTGGCGACGGATGGAGTCGCCCCAGTACGAGTTTCCGCCGTCCACCACGACGTCCCCCCGGGCGAGGAGCGGCGCGAGCGCGTCGAGGAGCGCGTCCACGGGGGGCCCTGCCGGGACGTACAGGAACACCGCGCGCGGCGGCGCGAGCGCGGCGACGAGCGCGTCGAGCGTTCGTGCCTCCTCCACGCCCGCCGCGAGGAGCTCCGCGCGCAGCCCGTGCGCGTCGAGGCCCACGACCCGGAGCCCGACCTCGCGCGCCTGGAGCGCGAGCCCTCCGCCCATCCTCCCGAGCCCCACCACGCCCAGCTCACCCGCCGCGTAAGCCATCCGGGACCTCCCTCGGCGCGCCGGCCGCACGGGTCCGCGCGCTGGACAAATCGCTCACGTCGCTCCGGGCCACCGTCCCATCGTTGTCCGTCGCTCCCCGGCCGGACACGTCCTTCGCGTGGTCCGCCGCCGCCCCGCGGCTCGCGTTGACTGCGGGCGGCCGCCTGCCTAGAGACCCTCGCACGGCGTGCACGACGTTCGCCCGGTCCGGTGCCGCCCCAGAGGAGCGCCCGATGCCCTACGAACCCGCGGAGATCCTCGAGCGCTACGAGAGCGGCGCCGCCGCCCATCCGAACGGGAAGGCGCTCGCGCCGGACGCGCAGGCCGCCTTCCGCGCGCTGCAGCGCTCGGACGCGGGTCTCCTCGGCTCGGCGCGGACCCGCGACTCCGCGCGGCGCGAGTGGATCGTCGACGCGCACCGGGAGCGCCGCCGCGGCCGGTTCCTCGTGCTCCGCCCGGTCCACGGCGACCTCGAGCCGTTCCGCGCCACGGCGGACGGCTACCGCCCCGACACGCACCTCGCCGTCTCCGCCGAGGACTGGACCCTCCTCGCCCTCTTCGCCGCCGGGCACGCGGGCGACGCCGGCCGCCCAGACGAGGAGCTCTCCGCCGCGGTCTTCCGCGTGGTGGACCGGATGGTGCGCGAGGCCCAGCACCGGCTGCTCATGGGCGCCGCCGAGGACGAGGAGGACTGATGCCGCTCACCCCCGCCACGCCGATCGCCCGGCACCTCACCGACGACCACGCCCGGCTCGACGCGCTGCTCGACCGCGCCGTCCGCTCGGCGGGCGCGCTGGAGCGGACCGCGTTCGACGCCTTCCGCGCCGGGCTGCTCCGCCACATCGCGCTCGAGGAGAAGATCCTGCTGCCCGCGGCCCGGCGGGCGCGCGGCGGCGAGCCGCTCCCCGCCGCGCGCCAGCTCCGCATCGAGCACGGCGCGCTCGCCTCGCTGCTCGTCCCGACCCCGACCGCGGAGCTCGTGACGGAGCTGCGGTCCATCCTCGTGCCGCACGACGCGCGCGAGGAGGAGCCGGGCGGCGTGTACGACCAGTGCGACGCGCTGCTCGCGGCCGAGGCGGAGGAGCTCGTCCAGCGCATGCGGGCCTACCCGCCGGTGCGGGTCGCCCCCTACGCCGACGGGCCGCGCGTCCTGCGCACCGCCGAGGCCGCGCTCCGGCAATCCGCCCTGAGCCACGGGGGAAGGTGATCGGGGCGGCGCTCCGGCCTCGAACCCCGACCGGCGTCGTTCAGCGCCCCGCTCACCCCGCCCCGAGCAGGCCGCTCGGCGCGCCGGCCAGCTCCACCACGAGATCGCGGAAGGCGCTGACCTTCCGCGGGACGTGCTTCGCCGCGGGCGTCACCACGTGGAGCGCGCCGGCGAGGCGCTCGTGGCGCGGGAGGATCCGCACGAGCCGGCCGGCCACCACGTCGGGCTCGGCCACGAAGGAGGGGAGGAGGCCGATCCCCGCGCCGGCGCGGACGGCGTCGCGCGCGAAGAGGAGATCGTCGCAGACGATCCGCGCCCGGCCGCTCGCGTCCGCGGGCTCGCGCGCGCCCCCGATGCGCAGCTTCTCCGCCCCGCCGCGGAACACGACGCGGTCGTGCGCCGCGAGCTCGGCCTCCGCGCGCGGCGAGCCGCGGCGGGCGACGTACAGCGGCGACGCGAAGAGCCGCAGCACGATCGGCGCCACCTTGCGGACGACGAGCGTGGAGTCCTGGAGCCTGGCGCCGACCCGCAGCGCGACGTCGAAGCGCTCGGCGACGAGGTCCACCACGCGTCCGGTGAGGTGCAGGTCCACCGACACCGACGGGTAGCGCGCCGTGTAGCGGGTCACGACCTCCGCGAGGAAGAGGACCCCGAGGTCGACGGGCGCCGTCACGCGGAGGAGGCCCCTCGGCTCCTCCTCCTGGGCCGGCACCTCGCCGAGGGCGGCCTGGACCGAGCGCAAGAGCGGCGCCGCCCGGTCGTAGAGCGCGGTGCCCGCCGTCGTGAGCGCCACCTGGCGGGTGGTGCGGAGCAGGAGCTGCGCCCCGAGCTCCCCCTCGAGCCGCGCGACGCCGCGGCTCACGGACGACTTGGGCAGCCCGAGCTCCTTCGCGGCGGCGGAGAAGCTGCGGCTCCGCGCCACGGCCTCGAAGACGGTGAGGAGGTTGAGATCCATCGTTCCCTCCATGGAACAGACATGTGCCAGCGTCCAGATTGCGCCGGACGAGGAACGATAGCAAGACTGCGGACACGAAGGGCGCGGCAGGCGCGCCCCACGAAAGGACGGAACCGAAAATGGCAGCCACCCCCTGGGACATCGACGTCGGACACTCCGCGGTGCACTTCTCCGTGCGCCACATGGTCATCTCCAAGGTGCACGGCCGGTTCGGCCGCTGGACGGGCACCGTGCAGCTCGACCCGCAGGACCTCGCCCGCTCCTCGGTCGAGGTCACGATCGACCCCGCCTCGATCGACACCGGCGTCGCGGACCGCGACGCGCACCTCCGCTCGCCGGACTTCCTCGACGTCGCAGCGCACCCGGAGATCAGCTTCCGCTCGAGGCGCGTCGAGCAGGCGGGCGGCGCGCTCCGGATCGTGGGCGACCTCTCGCTCCACGGCGTCGTGCGCGAGGTGACGCTCGAGGCCGAGTTCGGGGGCACCGGCAAGGACCCGTGGGGCAACGAGCGCGCGGGCTTCTCGGCGAAGGCGTCGCTCGACCGGCGAGACTACGGGCTCGTCTGGAACGCGGCGCTCGAGACCGGCGGCGTGCTCGTGGGCGAGAAGGTGGAGATCGCGATCGAGCTCGAGGCGGTGCGGAAGACGGCCGGGGCGACGGTCGCGGCGTAGGGGAGCCCGGGCAGGCTCCGGATCGTGCCGCAGCGCTTCATCGTGCGGCGGAGGTGGGGTAGAACCCCGGTCGTTCGACCGGGCCCCGCCTCCCCGCGCGGCTCGCACGAGGAGCCGACTGATGAAGACGCCCGCCCAGGACGCCGACTGCCGCGCTCGCGCCGCCGCGCTTCCCGACAACATCGCCGACTGCGTGACCCTGCACGCGCGCCGGGCCCCCGGCGCGATCGCCCTCGTCGAGCACAACACCGGCGAGACGGTCACGTGGAAGGCGCTCGACACCGCGGTGGACGCGTTCGCGGCGAAGCTCCTCGCGAGCGGCTTTCGCAAGGGCGACGTCCTCGCGACGAGCCTGCCGCTCCTCAAGGAGCACGTCTTCCTCGTCCTCGCCTGCTACCGCATCGGCGTGGTCGCCGCTCCGCTCGACCTGCGCCTCCGCGCGGGCGAGCTGCGCGCCTGCCTCGAGAAGCTCCAGCCGAAGGGTTACTTCTTCGCCGGCGCGCCGGCGCTCCTGCCCGTGCTCCGCGAGGTGGTCGGCGGCTGCGCGAGCGTGCGCCACTGGGTGCAGTTCCAGAAGGAGCCGGACGGGATCCTGCCCGGCGCGACCTGGGTGAAGGACTTCACGAAAGGGATCAAGGCGGGCTACGTCCGCGCGCGGCTCCTCGGCACGGTGCGGCGCGCGCGCCGGAAGGTCGGCCGGCGCGACGGCTGCCTCGTCATCTTCACGACGGGCTCGACGGGCTCCCCGAAGCCCGCGCTCCTGTGCCACGAGAGCATCCTCGTGCAGAACGTCGGGCTCGCGGTCGGCTTCGGCCTGAAGGAGGGCGACCGGCTCCTCGTGAACCTGCCGCCGTCGCACGTCGGCTGCACGACCGAGCTGCTCGGCACGGGGATCTACGCCGGGCTCACCTCGGTGCTCCTGCACGTCTTCGACGCCGAGAAGAGCCTCGAGGCGATCGCCCAGCACCGCGTCACCGTGGTCGGGCAGATCCCGGCACTCTTCAACCTCGAGTGGAACCACCGGCGCTACCGCGAGGTCGACCTCTCGAGCCTGCGCGCCGCCATCTACGGCGGGCAGGGCGTGCCGCGCGCGTTCCTCGACCGGCTCCGCGAGATGGCGGCCGAGATCGGGACCGGGCTCGGGCTCACCGAGACCTCCGGGTTCTGCACGTACACCGCGCTCGGGGCGACCGCCGACGACCTCGCGGAGGGCATCGGGTTCGACTCGCCGCTCTGCCCGCTCACCATCCGCGGCCCCATGAGCGCCGAGGGCGCTGCCGGGCCGGAGCTCCCGCCCGGCGAGATCGGCGAGATCTGCTTCTCCGGCCCGCAGGTGTTCCTCGGCTACCTGAACGATCCGGAGGCGAGCGCGAAGGCCGTCTCGCGAGACGGGGTCTGCTACACGGGAGACCTCGGCGCGTACACGGAGAAGGGGCTCCGGCTCGCCGGGCGCGCCAAGCTGACCATCAAGCCGAAGGGGTTCCAGGTGTTCCCCGGCGACGTGGAGAACCACGTCGTCGGCGCGCTCGGAGGCAGGGCGAGCGCGGCCGCGTGCGTCGGCGTCGAGCACGCCGTCTGGGTGGAGGCCGTCGTGATGTTCGTCGAGCGCGCCGCCGGCGAGGACGTGACGCCCGAGGAGGTCAGCCAGGCCTGCGCGGGCATCGCTTCCTACGCGCGGCCGAGCCACGTCGAGGTGGTGGAGGCGGGGACGCTCCCCCTGAACCGCGTCGCGAAGACCGACTACCTCGCGCTGCGCGAACGGGCGCAGGAGATCGTCGAGGGCCTGCGCAGGCAGGGCAAGTGGGACAAGCGAGCTTCCGCGTGACGGGGCCGGTGCCCGCGCGCGGTGAGCCCACCCCGCCACGGGCCCGCCGGGGGTGGTTCACGGCGGGATGAGGCGGACCGTAGCGTCAGCGGATGGTCCGCATCATCGACAAGCGGCTGAGGCTCGCGTACCCGCTCGGGCATCACCTGCACTGCCTCATCGCGCAGATCCCGAACCACCTCCGCCGGACGCAGGAGGGGTGGCGGATCGCCGATCCCGAGGGGCAGTGGCGGACCATCCGCTCCGTCCTCGACCTCGTGGACGAGGGCCCGGGGAATCTCAAGAAGCTCCACTTCCTCATGCTCCCCGAGAGCTGCGTTCCGATCGAGCGCCTGGACGCCCTGCTCGATCTCGTCGCGGCGCGCTTCCGCCCGAGCACCGTCACGATGTTCGGCCTCGAGCACGTGCGGCTCAGGACCTACCGCGGGCTGCTCGAGCGCTTCAAGGCCGACAACGCGGAGGCGATCCCGCTCGTCGATCGCGACATCGACTCCGGCGACGTGCTCGGCGTGCCGGTGAACGTCGGGTGCGTGGCCGTGAAGGACGCGGAGGGTCGGCTGCGGGTGTTCCTTGAGGCGAAGACCCACCCGTTCCGCGCCGAGGAGTTCCTCGACAAGTACGAGGACCAGTACCGCGGCCGGCACTTCTACCTGTTCCGGAACGAGGCGACGCCCTTCAACTTCATGGTCCTCGTCTGCCTCGACTACGTGTACCGCAACCTGTACGAGTCCAACATTCGCGCGATCATCGACCACGCGAACCAGCTCTTCTTCCGGTCGCGCCAGACGCTCGACGCGCTCTTCGTCGTGCAGAGCAACCCCAAGCCCGAGCACCGCGTCTACCGCGACGTCCTCTCCGGCTTCTACGGCGAGTACCTCGAGGACACCCCCGGCGTGCGCGACACCGTGACCGTGTTCGGCAACTGCTCCGCCGAGAGCGTCATGGGCGAGCGCGATCCGGGCGCCACCCACGGCGTGTCGTCCGTCGTCCTCGGTCCGCACCACCGGCTCGCGCCGGTGCGCAACGAGGAGTTCTCGGTGGACGACTTCGGCGGGGCGCCGGTCTGCCGCCTGCGCTTCGGCACCCCGACGCGGCTCTACTACCTGAACCTGCCGCAGCACCACGAGATCGATCCGCGCTCCTCGCGCATCTCGCTCAAGGTCCACGCCATCTTCCGGCCCGGTTCGGACGGAGAGTGGATCGTGGCGAGGCCCGGGGAGGACGCAGAGCCGGAGGCGCACGCCCGCGGCGAGGCGCCGAGGGGCGCTCCGCTCGCGGTCGAGCACCGGTAGCCGCGCCGGGCCGCCGCCGTCGCGGCGGCCGC